>JAJQHF010000005.1 GCA_021199975.1 Candidatus Gastranaerophilales bacterium | reverse complement strand
TCATAATATCTCCTTTTTGTTTATTAATTTAGAAAACTTTCTCAATAATTCCGCCCCCTAAAACCACATCATTGTCATAAAAGACAGCAGATTGACCTGTCGCAATCGGGCTTTGAAGTTCAGAAAATATAACCTCAACATTGCCTTCATCATTAGGTTTAATAACAGCCGGTTTTGGTTCTTGTGAAGAACGGATTTTTACCTGGCAGTTTATAGGAGCTTCTAATTTATCAATAGCACTGAAACTAACATTTGAAGCAATTAAGCCTTTATTTAAAGAATCCTCTTTATATGCAGCTACAACTTCATTTGTATCTTTTTTCAGTTCAATAACATATAAGGGTGCGGCAGCAGCTATTCCTATGCCTTTTCTCTGCCCGATTGTGAAATTCCAAAATCCTTGATGCGTACCTAAAACATTGCCTTTTATATCAACAATATTACCTTTTTTAGGTTTCGTATTTAAAATATCATTATAATCACCGTTGTAAAAATCTTGACTGTCGGGTTTTTCTGCGACTTCAAATCCGTTTTTGCGTGCAATTTCACGTATTTCATCCTTTGTATAATCGCCTAAAGGCAATAATGTAGACGCAAGTTGTTCTTGAGAAAGTCCGTATAAAAAATAAGATTGGTCTTTTTTATGATTAATTCCTCGTTTTAAAATATACCTGTTATTTTCAAAAGATATTTTTGCATAATGTCCTGTTGCAAATTTGTCGAATTGTATGCCTGCTTTGCGTGCCAGCTCGGGAAAAACACCGAACTTTATATAACGATTACAGCAAATACAAGGGTTTGGTGTGCGTCCTTCCATGTATTCAGATTTAAAGTAATTAATTACAATTTCTTCATAGTCTTTTGAACAGTCGATAACGTGAAATTCAATACCGAGTTTTTCAGCTATTTTCTTTGTTTCTTCAATATCTTCCTCTTCATTGGGACTCAGGCATGCGCAATGAGTAGAGTTTTTTTGTCTGTTTGCAGAAATCTTTTTTTCAAGTTCGTCAAAAATTCCGCCCTTCCCCCAGTGCGACATTGTTGCCCCTATAACTTCATAACCTTGCTCTTTTAATAATAAAGCAGCCATAGAAGAATCAACACCGCCTGACATGCCTACTAAAACTCTCATTAAGCCTCCATACAAAATTTATCTTATGAAAGTAATTATACACCAAAATATTTTTTATGCCATAACATATAAGTTTTGGTATGGCATAATTTATATTTGCGTAGAACTTCTAATAAAGATTTTTTGATTTGCATTGTTGGGTGGGCGGAAAGATAATGTTTTTCATTTCTTCCCCCTGTGTTTTTTGCATACGCAAAAACAATGGGGTCAGAAACAAAAAACATTATCTTTCCTTTAACTTTTCTTTCTTTTTCGCTTTAATCCGGATTTTGCAGTATATGGCAGCGGATTAGGGAAAATATTTATCTTCTTTTTTATAAAAAAAATCCAAATTTAAAAAATTTGGACAGTTAAACAAAAAGGAAACTTATAATATTAATTTCGATAGCCAATACCCGCACGGTAGCCTGATAATGTGTACATAATCGGTAAAGCGGGTTCTATCCATTTTAAACCTGAAAGTAAAGAAACCGTTGCAATATCATCAGTATGCAAACTTATATCTAATAACTCGGGGGTTCTTTCTTTCTCTTTCTTTTGCGGGTTTGACTTATAAATATAATTTTTTATCTTCTTGTCTGAAAAATTTATATCTAATACATCTTCATTCATTTCTTCTCTAATCTTTTTTTTGTTAAATATAGGGTCTATAACATTTTTGCCTATAAAATTTGCGATTTTACTTCCGCCTATTATACCTGTTGTAATAATTCCTGCCGTCATACCTGCGGCACGTGCGCCTTTAGATGTAATTCCGGCTTTTTCTAGTAAGCCAAGAGCCGCACCTGCTCCGACATTGCACATAAATATATTTGCTAAATACTGATAAGAGCCCTCTTTTATCTTGTTTGGGACTTTTTTTCTCCAGTGTTTTCTGTCTGTTGTTATGTCAGAAGCTATACCGCCTGCAATTCCTCCCGCAACTGGAACAGCTCCGTATATTGACAGGTAGCCTATTTCGGAGAATATATCTTTTGCTTTTATATTTTCAGGTGAAGGTATTAATTTTTCTAAAAATTCTTTTCCGTTTGGTTTCTCTTTTACATTTGTATATAGGGTTTTAACTTCTTTAAAACTTAGAATTTTTTCTTTGCTTTTATTCAAAATATCTTTTACGGGTTTTTCTGTTTCATTTGTATTTATAAAACTGTCAACAAGTTCCTTGTTTTTAGTTTTTACCGCATTAAGATTAGCAGGCAGCGGTCTTTTTGTTATGGCGGAAGCAATATGAGGTGCGGCAAGAGCTGCCGCTACAGTTGTTCCGAGTGTAATACCTGTTTTTAAAGCACGTTCCTTTCTCTTTCCTTTCTCCTCTTTTAAGGCATCATATGCGGTATATGCGGCGGCTCCGCCGGTTAACACGGCAGGTACGGCTTTTTTGAATTTTGATACTAATATCGGCTGATCTAAAAATTTGCCTAAGACTTGCATGTTATTCATGTTTGGTGTTTTATATATCCTTCCTTAAACTTTTCAATAAATTCTTGATTTTTTGAACAATATTCCTGAAAAGCTTCTATTCTTGCAAAAACGTCATCGCTTATAACGTGTTCTATTTTGCAGGCATTCTCCTCTGCTGTTTTTATATCTATTCCGAGAGTTTTTTCAAAAAAGAAAGTAAATGTATTATGTTTTGAAATAACTTCTTTTGCTTTTTCAATACCTAAAGGTGTGATAATTATACCTTTATGCCCTTCATATACAATTAAATTCTTTTCGGCAAGTTTCATTAACGCTTCGGATACCGCAGCTCTTGATATATTAAGTTTTCTGGCAATTTCTGCCGCTTTCAAATTTTGACCTGTTTCAAGAAGGTTGCATATTAATTCTAAATAATCTTCAAGGCTTGCGCTTAAATTGTTCATTTTATCTCCTCTTTTAAAATTGTAAGGCGAGCCTGACAATTTGTCAAGCTTGCCTTACAAATATTTGTTTGAAATATTTTTTTCAACATAGTATATTCATATCAAGTGAGGGGATATGATAAAAGCTGCAATAACTGGGAATATCGCAAGCGGCAAATCGCAGGTAGAAAAAATATTATTGTCAAAAGGATATAAGGTTGCAGATACTGACAAGATAAACAGTTTTATTTTAATGACGGATTTATCTGCAATAAAAGAAATAAAAGAAGCTTTTGATAAGGATGATATATTGGATGATAATAACAATATATCGAGAGAGAAATTGGGGAAAATCGTATTTTCTGTGGGGTGGAAAAAAGTTAAGCTTGAAGAAATTTTACATAAGCGCATTAATGAAAGAGTAGAAAAGTTTTTTGAAGAAAACAGCTCTGAAAAAATTGTTTTTGTTTCTGTTCCTCTTCTTTTTGAAACTAAACAGCAGGATAAATTTGATAAAATAATATTTATATCGGCGGATGAGGATATTCGTTTAAAAAGATTAATTGAAAGGAATAATTATTCTCGTGAATATGCAAAAATCCGAATTAAATCTCAAGAGAGAGAAGAAGAAAAAATAAAAAAAAAAAGGATCGGTCTGTGGGTTTTTTTTGGAATGTATTTTTTTGGTATGTATATAAAAAAAATCGGAGGCTGCAGAAGAAGAGGAGGTGTTGGGGGTGGGGGGGGGGGGGT
>JAJQHF010000219.1 GCA_021199975.1 Candidatus Gastranaerophilales bacterium | reverse complement strand
GTTTATAATATAAAAGCCCGAACAGGTATGATTTTTTAATTATACCGTTTTTTATCATTTCACCCCTTTTATAATTTTTTCAATAATTTCTTTTTGAGAAATTTCAAACGTGTTAAATTCCTGAATTTTACTTTTATTGCTGCAGGGCAGTTTTGATAAATTGAAGCCCGATAAAACATGATAAACATCCATATCGTCAAAAAAGTGTCTGCGGCGGAATTTTGTGTACAATACATCAATCGGAGTTCCCGTCTGCAATAAAAATTCAGTAATTCCGCTTCTTAATGAGATTATTTTCTTTGCCCTTTTTGCAAGAGCAAAGGCTTCGCCAAAAGTTAAATCACAGCTCTTGTAGTTTTGCACTTCGCTAAATTTAACAAGCCCTAATGATTGGTTAATAAATATGTCATACCCCTTATCTTGCAATTGCCTTATAAGTATTATCCAGAAATCTTTGTCATATAATTTGCAGGATTTTGCTTCATGGACTAAAAATATAAAATTATCTAAATTTAAGCCTGTTTTATTTACTTTTTCAAGCATTGATGTTTCAGTTTCCTCAAATAAAAGGGTTTTGTTAAATTCAATTTCATTTTCATTTATATTTACCCTGTTTAAAAGGGATTTAAAATAGTGGCATTTGCCGATTTGCCCGGATTTAATGTCGTATTCAACTTTTTTAAAATGGGCATTTGAATACAAAAGAAAAAATCTGAAATTATCGATTTTAAATTCATCTTCAAGAATTTTTATTTTAAGATCGCCTATATATACGTAAGGAATATCAGGACAAATCATTTTTATCATATCAATATGATATTTTTGAGTTACTGCAAATAAGGGGGTTTTGCTTTTATTTCGTTTTATTAAAGTGTTTATAATATAAGTTAATGTTAAAAAAGTTTCGCCCGAATTTGCCCTTAAAATATAAATATCATCATATTTTTTATCAAAATATTTGAAATACTCTTTTTTAAATTCGTTTATTAATGATACCGAGCGGAATTTTTTGCCGAAAACAAAATAATTTCTGTACAGATTTTCTTCGGTTCGTTTGATTATGGATTTACCCAAAATTTTAATATCTTTTTTTGAACAATCCGTGCTTATATCATTTATTTTATGTGTAGTTACAAGACCGCCAAAAAAATTTTGATACCGTTCTGATGTCATATAATCTGAAGTTTGTTCTAATATAGGAAACCCAAATAATTTTGCAGTTCCTTTATTTTCTTCCTTTTCGTATTTGTATATTTTCAATTATTGTACCCCGCTGTTTAATAAATCATGAATGTGAATTACTCCGATTGGTTTTTTATCTTCCAAAACAAAAATATTTGTAATTTTCTTGTCGTGCATTATTTTCATAGCTTCTGATGCCATCGTATCTTTTGAAATTGTCTTAGGATTTTTTGTCATTAAATCAATCGCTTTTTTAGTTAGAATTTCAGCAGATAAGCAGCGTCTTAAATCCCCATCGGTTAGCATTCCTGTTAAGTTTCCCTCTGTATCAATAAACCCGACACAACCAAGCCTTTTTGAAGTCATCTCTAGCAAAACTTTTTGCATATCGGAATTTTCATCTAAAATTGGCATTTCAGAATCCGTGTGCATTAAGTCAGATACTCGTTGCAAAATTGAACCCAGTTTACCACCCGGATGTCTTTGGTTAAAATCATCTTTTGTAAAACCTTTTCTTTCAATTAACCCTGCGGTTAAAATATCACCTAATACTAGCGTTGCTGTCGTTGAATTTGTAGGAGCAAGACCTAAAGGACAAGCTTCACCATTGTTAGGAAGCTTTAAAATAATATCTCCTGCTTTCCCTAAAGAACTTTCGGGATTCTTTGTTATCGCAATAAGTTTAATTCCAAATCTTTTACAGTAATTGAGAATATCAACAAGTTCCCTTGATTCACCAGAATTTGAAATTGCAATAACAACATCATCTTCTGTTATCATCCCTAAATCGCCATGGCTTGCTTCGGCAGGGTGGACAAAAAATGACGGAGTTCCGGTTGAAGCAAGAGAGGCTGCAATTTTTTTGCCGATATGACCGGATTTCCCCATTCCTGTAATAATTATTCTGCCTTTTGAATTTTGCATTAAATTTAATGCTTTAGTTAATGAGCCATCAAGACTATCTCTTAATTTTATAATTGTATCAATTTCATTATTAACTGTTTTTATTGCACAATCTATATCTAATTTTTCTTGAATTGAAAATTCTTTTTCAGATAATACAGCCATTTATAATTCCTTATTTATTTTATATTTTATGTTCAGTTTTTCATCTCTGTTTTTATTTATGGCATAAGCCATATTGAGACCACTTGTTTTGTTGTCATTAACCAATATTCTTTCTCCCATTGGCATATCAGTTAAAAGATAGTCATAACGCAAGTTATTTTCCTTTAAAAAGGCTTTTAAATCGTCAAGATATTCTTCTTTCCTTGCGGTAAGAAGAACAATTTTATCTTCATTAGGTATATTTTTAAAAAATTCACTAACCCCATCTAACAAGGTATCATAGCCATCAATTTTATAGCCGTTATGTTTTACCAAAGTTCCATCTACATCTAATATCCAAGTTTTATTTAGGGGAGAGAATTCTAACATTAAAGCACCTCTCCCAACTTTATTACGCCGTTGTAAAAAGCTCCGCAAATACTGTCATAATCTTCCCACGCATAAGTGGTTAAAGAAAGCCAAATAATAGCATGAAGAAGTTTAATCTTATATTTATTAACATTTGGCAAACAGTCAAAGAAAAATTCTTCCATATCTGCCCAATTGTTTGGTTTTATGGCAATTTCAACTTCTTTTTCTTTTATATCAAGAGTAAACTTTTTACGGTTAAATTGGTCGTATTCACCTTTTAGAGAGTAATACAATTTTGCCCAATCATAATCAACATCGCCGTATAATTTTGTTTTACCGAAGTAACCTCGAGGGTCAATTAAAACCGCTTTCATATTAAAAGTATCAAACATAAGGTTTGAAAACGTACAATCACCATGGATTAGTTTAAATTCTTTTGGATAAACCGTTTTAACAGCATCACTTAATTCTTTTTTGTTTGCAAAAACGTTTCTATAATAAGTTCCGTTAATTTTAATAAACTCATCAAGTGCAAAAGGAACTAATTTTTCAACCTTAGAAAGTCTTTCAAAAGTTTTATTTAAGAAGTTATCTTCAACATCTTGAATATTGACAGGTTTTGAAGATTCAAGATTATGAAGTTCTTTCAGAGCTTCAATTAATTTTCTTAAAATTTCACGTTTCTGAGATTTGGTAAGGCAGTCATATTCATAGATATTTTTACCCTGAACTCGTTTCATCTTTAACGGTTCATATTCATATATTTCGGGGATGTTTTTATACCCTAGTTCTTTAACATGCTTATACCATGCGATTTCATCAACGGCAATTTTTTTACCCTGCTCGTTTATTCCTCGTTTTATAATAATATCTCCATTGAATTCCATAGAATTAAATGGGCGGCATCTTGGTGTATCATCCGTATTATCGGAATATGAAAGCATTGTTCCTATTTCTTTTGAGCCGTATAAATCAAGGCGGTTAAATTTAATTTCTTGTTTTTGAAGCCAATCAACAAGTGCACCTTCATCTATTACATTTCCCAATAGTTTTTTATTCTCAAAAATAAATAACCCTGCAACACCGTTCTCTTTTGAAGGCTGTTTTATAAATTTGTTATCTATATATGAC
>JAJQHF010000143.1 GCA_021199975.1 Candidatus Gastranaerophilales bacterium | reverse complement strand
TTATTTCTCTTATAATGTATTTAGTTTTTAATAAGTATTCCTTTAGTTACTAATAAGTATTTATGTGTATCTAAAATGTATTTAAATTATATTAATATTATCCTTATTTTAGATTTAAAATAGTATAAATAAATATATATAAAAATATAAACATATTATTATGGATATAAAATTAATTGAAGGTTTATCTTATATAAAATCATCAAAAAATAGATTAAAAATTATTTGTGATTTGCACAGGGATCTTAAAATACCTTCTGAGATTTCTAATGATACAGGAATCAGACTAAATCATGTTAGTAAAATACTATCTGATTTAAAAGAGAAGAATATAGTGGAATGCTTAAATGAAAATGATAAAAAGGGGCGTTTATATCATTTAACAGAGTATGGTTTGCAGTTATATAATTATTTAAAATAAGGTTATACTATGAGATATATAGGTAATAAAACCAACTTATTAAAAAATATTGAAATATTTATAGAGGAAAAAATACCTAAAAAAGATAACATGATTTTTTGTGATTTATTTTCTGGTACGGCCTCTGTTGCTCGTTATTTTAAACAACAATATCAAATAATATCTAATGACGTGTTATATTTTTCATATGTATTACAGAAATCAACAATAGAATTAAATAAAAAACCACATTTTGACAAGTTACTACATTATTTGTCTTTGAATTCTTTTACAGATCTATTAATATATTTAGAAAACTCAAATCTTAATGAACTACAGAATAAATATGAAATAAATGATGATGAACTTTTTGTTTATAACAATTACACACCGTCTAGTGATCTATGTGAAAGAATGTATTTTAGACCAACTACAGGTAAACGAATAGATATAATTAGAATATTATTAAACAAGTGGAAAAATATGGATTTGATTGATGATGATGAGTTTATTTACTTATTAGCCATATTAATTGAAACAGTCACTTATTATTCAAATATTAGTGGTGTCTATGGAGCTTATTTAAAGAAATGGGATAAAAGAACAAATAAGAAATTTTATTTGAGAAATTTAAAAATTACTAATAACAACAAGAGAAATTATTCTTATAATGAGGATGCTCATGATTTAATCAGAAAAATTGAAGGTGATATTTTATATTTAGATCCTCCTTATAACAATAGGCAGTATCCACCAAATTATCATGTATTAGAAACTATATCAAAATATGATTACCCTGAAATAAAAGGTATTTCTGGAATGAGAGATTATTCAAATCAAATTTCACGTTTCTGCCGAAAAAAAGAAGTAAAACAGGCTTTAGAAGATATAGTTTCAAATGCAAAGTTTAAATACATTTTTTTAAGCTATAACACTGAAGGATTATTATCTATATCTGAAATTGAAGAAGTTTTTAAAAAATATGGGAAAGAAGACACGTACTGTATGGCTAAACCGATAGTATATAGAAAATACAAAAGTAAACAAAAACAATCTAAAAAAGAATTATATGAATTGTTATTCTTTGTAGAAAAGGATATTAAATGGAGAAATATTAAATGACATTAAACAGATCATATCAAAGCACATTGGACAACTTTGAGAACAATTCCTCAGCATATAACTTTAGAAACCCTCAAAAAATTACTAATAATATACCAAACAGGTCATTTTTAAAATGTCCATTTAATTATATTGGAGGTAAATATAAGATTTTACCTCAATTATATAGTGTTTTTCCTAGAAATCCAGATATATTTGTGGACTTGTTTGGTGGAGGATTTAATGTTGGTTTAAATTCTGATGCTAATAAAATATATTATAATGATCAATTAACTCCTCTTGTAGATTTATTTAAATATTTACAAGATAACAAGATAGAAGATATTATTTCTTATATTGAAAATACAATAATAGAATATAATCTATCAAAAGAGGACAAAGAAAGTTACAATATTTTTAGGGATAAATATAATAAGTCCACAAGTAAATGCCCTTTAGATTTATATATATTAGTAGCATATTCCTTTAATTACCAGTTTAGATTCAATAATCAATGTGAGTACAATAATCCTCACGGAACAAATAGGAGTCAATTTACTAGCAACATGAAGGATCGTTTAATTAAATGTATTGATGTCTTACATAAGAAAAATATTACTTTTAGTAATAAAGATTTTCTAAGTTTTAACTTTAATGATTTAACAGAAAATAGTTTAGTATACTGCGATCCACCTTATTTAATAACTACTGGAAGTTATAATGATGGTAATAGGGGATTTAAGAATTGGACAAAAAAAGAAGAAACAGAATTACTTAACTTGTTATCAAAATTAAACAAAGAGAACATTAAATTTGCCCTATCCAATGTAACTAATCATGATGGTAAACAAAATGATTTATTAATAGACTGGATTAATAGAAATGATTTCAAAGTTTTAACAATAAGTACAGATTATACAAATTCAAATTATCAGAAGAAAAATAAAAATAATGAAGCAAATAAAGAAGTTTTAATTATAAATTATTAGATAAAAATATTATTAAACCATTCTGGAGCATTATTATTAATATAAAATGTTCCATCACTATTTAAATGGAGTAAAACTTTTTCATTTACTATTTCACTAACATTCCCACCGTAAGTAACTATGTATCTATAAACATTATAATTAGGATAATATTTATTTACATATTCTTCTTCTAAAATATCAAATAATTTAATTTCTTCCAAACCTCTTTTTAAATTTAAATCTTTTTTAGCTTCAATAATTAGTATATCTTTTTCTAAGTCATTTCTTAGAATTAAATCTGGAATATTAATGTTAATACCCTCTGAGTTCTTTTTACTGATAATAATAGGATTATCATTCATATCATAGAAATATCCTCTTTCACAACCAGCATGATTTTCATATATGTTATGAATGTTTTTTGAGAATATGTAGATTTTGTATGTACAAAAATAGAACCTACTTTTTCAGATTTTGTTTCATAATACCAATAATTATTAGGATACAATGCTGATGAATCATATGTTATTCCCTCTAATTCTAGATCTAATTTAGAAGCTATTGACAAAAATTTGTTGTTATGGGTTAATTTATTTATATATTCTTGTTTGATGCAATGATCTGTTATCAAAATATTTTTCGTCCAACCTAACACTCGTAATGTTTTAGCAATAGATGTTAATGCACCAATATTAGGGTCATGGCCAATGTTACCCTCATTCTTAGGTTTAGATAATCTTCCCGAGATTTCAATTTTATCATCATATTTTGTAATGGATATAGGTGTATTTCCTTTAGGAGGTTTTCTCATTTCTTTTTTAAACTCAATTAATTCATCAATACTTTTAAATTGATCAATGTTTTTTACATCTTTTCCTAAAATTATAACTCCTAATGTTTTCATGATACGAGTACCGAAAATAGATGTATCACTAGACTTTTTATTTTTATTTTTTTGATTATTGTAGAGCATTACTTTAGGAACATTAGGATAATAATAATCAGCATATACAAACTTGGTCAATCTCTGATAAACTCCTGTATTTCTAGATTCAGAATCATCTGTTTTAGTTTCTTCAATTAGAAATAATAAGTTATCACTGTTCTGATTATTTCCTTCAAGGGGTTCATGGTTTTGTTCAAATATTAGGTAATCTACAAAACTACTTTTTCCTGAAACAATTTTTATAATTATTTCATCAATATCTTCAACAACAGCATTCTCTACTATATAACTAAAAGTAAATTTATTATCAGAAATAATTGGTTTGATTTCAATATGAT
>JAJQHF010000266.1 GCA_021199975.1 Candidatus Gastranaerophilales bacterium | reverse complement strand
TTGTAAAATACTTCGGTCTACCTCAGTGTTTCGCTTTGTAACACCTTCGGTTTATCGTGAATTTTTTCTCAGACATTCTAATATTTTAAAGAATTGTTGAGTTATAAGCAAATAATAATAAGATAAAGCAAAACACTGAGTAAACAGAAGAGTTTATACTTTTATGCGACACCAAGTTTATCAATTAACAGCATAAAAACTTTTTCAGTTTATGAATAATACCTTTTATGGTATTAGATTCTGAAATTAATGTATCATTATAGTATGGCAGATATGAATCCGTGATATTTTGCGGGAGTGCCTCGCCTTTTTGAAGTGTAAAAGCAATAAACTCAATATACTCATCTTGTTCTTTTTTGTATAAAGAATCTTTTTGTCTTAGCTCTTCATCCGCTTCTAAATGACACAACGCGTGCCAGCTTGCAATAATCGTTTTATCTTCGCAATCTTTAGGAAAACTTGCAAGTGCTTCTCTTATTGATAGTTTTTTTGTTAAAACATTTATAAAGAGATTGGAAACTTCTTTTCTTAAATCTTCGTAATTTATACTTTCAGACTTACGCATTGTTTTTCAAGCGCTCTCATTAATGAGCGTACATCATTATTAAAGTATTGTCCGGCAAGTTTATTTATGGCTGTTTCTGCCATTTTTTCTCTGGACTCTACAGATTTGTAACAAAATTTTTTACCGCTTTTCTGTCTTTTTAACAAATTTTTATCTGTTAATCTGTCCATAACTGTTTTTACGGTTGTATAAGCTCTTATATTACCGTTTTTATTTATTTCATTTAAAACCTCGCTGACGGAAATGTTTTTTATGCTTGTGCCATTTTCTTCCATTGCCCATACAGCGTTTAAAATTTCGTTTTCAAGCGAACCATGAGTAAACGTCATTAATCCATCCTTTATATTTTTATATTTTTAATTTATAAACAAATAATTATAATCAATTTTATTACTACTATTATAGCACTTGTTTACGGCTCATTACAATATTTGTAAAATATTATTAAAAATATATTATCATAATTTTTAGATTTCGGTAAGTTGATTTATAAATTTTGATATTTTAATATTTTTATTCCTTTTGTTTTCTCTGTGAACCGACATATATAATGCTTTTTTGGCTCTTGTAATACCTACATATAAAAGTCTTAATGTTTCATTAACCTGTTCTGTTTTAAGTTGAAGCGGAGATTTTATTTCTGTATTCTCAACATTTTTTCTTATTGTTTGAATAAAATGTCCGCCGCTTTTTAATTTAACATTGTCTGTGTTTAGGGGATAATTTTCTTCATTTAGTTCGGGAATAAAGACATAATCAAACTCATCCCCTTTTGATTTGTGCATTGTCATTATGCTTACGGCGCTCTGCGCATTATTATTTTCATCTTCATAAAATTTATAAGCACTTAAAGGTTTTTGTGAAGCATATTCAAGCTTTTTAACAGCTTCTTCAAAGGTATCATTTTCCGATATTAATCTTTTAAGTAATACTGATACCATATAAGCATTTGATTTATCTACTGTATTTTCAGCATAATAAATACCTATATTTAAAGTAAGAGTATTAATGTTTACTGCCGAATTATTAAGCCAATAATCAATATCCCAATAAAGCTGCAGCAAGCCTTCATTATTTATTTCATCCGGAGATAACTTTATAAACGGTATTTTTATGGATTTTATGTAATTTAATTCATCATCATTAAAATTATAAATATTATTTTCTTTATAAACCTGTAATAAAGAGATTATTAAGCTGTTATTAAAAGGATTTTGTATTATATTAAGCATTGCATGAATGATTTTATAGATGTTTTTTTGAGATAAACAATCAGTTCTTATTGAGGTTTTTATTCCATATGCTGAAAATAATTCATTATATTCATTTACCTGTGAATTTAGCCTTAAAAGAACTGCAATTGAAGAATCAGGGAATTTTTGAATTGTCTCTTTTATTTTTTGAACTATAAATAATTTTTCTTCTTTGCTTGTATTAAAAATATTGTATTGCGGCGGGATTTCAGATATGGGATTTTTGTCGGTCTTAGTAATTTGTGTTTGGTAGAAGGCATTTTTAGATGTTTCATTTGCCGCAGCTGCTTTTATTAATTTGTTTGCAAGCGTAAATATAGGTTCCGAACATCTTTGAGAGGAAACCATTTCCACTTTTTGATTTTCTTCCGTAAATTTTTTAAAACTTTCTATATCACTGTTTGTAAAAGTCGAAGTAATAGCCTGATTAAAATCTCCGCATCTTATAAAATTATTGTATTTTCCGTTTAATAAAGCTATAAGACGCTGCTGGATTTTTGTTGAATCTTGTGCTTCATCTTCAATTACATATTCGCAAATATTTTGATAATAATTTAAAATTTCAGGATTTTCTTCTAAAATCTTTAATGCAAAACAAAGCATATCATCATAATCAATTAAATTATTCTGCTTTAATAAACAGTTGTATTCGTTAAAAAATGTATAAAATTCTTGAATTTCTTTAAATTTTGAATAAAGTTTATTTTTATGCTGCGATAGTTTTACTATGGTTATACATCTTAAAAAGTCATCATATTTGTCATTGTCAATTTTGAACTTATAAAAAAGTTCTTTTATAAACTTTTCTTTTTGTGTATCATCGCAAATTTCAAAATCTTCATCAAGTCCTGCTTTATTGTAATTTCCGTTTTCTTTAATAATTCTTAAAGCTAGTCCGTGGATAGTTGAAATATTTGGCAGGCTTGAGCTATCGGGTATTATGGCTTTTATTCTTTCTTTAAAATTTTTAGCAGCAGCCTCCATATAAGTAAGAACAAAAATCTTTTCGGGATTAATTCCCTCCTTGATTAATTTAACGATTAAAGCAAGTAATATGGTTGTTTTACCGGCTCCGGGTACCGCCATAATCCCCATTTTGCCTTTTTTATAATCTAAAACGGGTTTTTGATCCTCTCTCGGAATAATTTTTAATTCCTGCTTAGGAGATTGTTTTGAAATGATAAATTCTTCAAGCCCGCCGAAATTCTCATTACCGATATTATCATAAAGGCTTGAATAAAAAGAAATATATTCTTTTGCACAAAGTATAAGCTTTCTTACAATTCTTGCAGTTTTATCAAGGGTTAAAGATATATTATCTTCAAGGGTGTATTCTTTTTTATCCCAATCTCTGTTTAGAACCCACGCATTATATAAAGTGCCTGTATCCTGCTTTCTCCATTCTCCGCTTGATATATCAAGCCATATTTGATATTTTGTCATAATTGAAAAATCTATTATTTTTTGCGGACTTGATACAATAACCGCATCTTTAATAATTTTAAATGTTTCAACAGGATTTTCGCTTATTATGCTGTTTTCAATCTGAGTTATAAATTCTTTTTCAAGGTTAGAAGTACAAGTTGCAGAATGTGACATTACGTTAGCAAAATCTTTATTGAATGCTGCTTCAAAACTTTCAGCTTCTTTAATGAGAAAATCACATTTTTCTTTATCGGGATTGCTGTCAAATTCTTTAATCAAATTGCTGTATATTATTTGAATTTTATTTGAAAGACTATCATTTGATTTCAATAGAGAATTTATTAAAGAAATAAATTTTATATATGCAAAATTGTAATTTCCCTGTATAAAATTATAATTCTGCAATGTGTGATTTTTTAAATATTCATTTATAATATCAATACATTTTTTATATGGAATTTTTAATAAATTAATTAAAAGAGTTTTTAATTCATACTCCTTAATTAAACTTCCCGAACACAATTTCAGGATTATAAGAATATATTTAA
>JAJQHF010000164.1 GCA_021199975.1 Candidatus Gastranaerophilales bacterium | reverse complement strand
AGCGAAGAATATATAAATATTAATACGGTGGCACAAGCCAAAGGCTTAAAGAGTAATCGTTCTTTAAGAATAGAAATTAATAAACTTGAAAGTAAATATATTTCAAGGGAAGTAAAAGTAAATGGCGGAATATCTTATGAAATATTATTTTCTTCACTTGAACCTGAAATACAGAAAAAGTTAAGAGAAAATGAAACAAAATCTACAGCACTTGTTCCTCTAAATTATCAACCTCCGACTAATTTTGTTTCAGATAAAGCACGTTTAACGTCATTATCAAGAACAGATATTGTAAAAGCTGCTTTAAAACTTAGAAAAGAAAGAAAAACGAATAAAGAAGCTGATAACGATTTTCTTGATTTGTATAATTCAGTATTATACATGCCAAAGATATATAAATGGCTCGGGTGGATATTACAAACAGGACATCCTAATTCAGATTTAATATTCCAAATTCTCCTTTTTATTTAAACACCGACAAGCTCTTTGTCTTTGTTATTTTTGGTATTTGTTTTTGAAGTTGCACTCGTCAAAGCATTAGTCCATTTGCCACATTTATCACCCCAACGAGCTGAAATTTTGCCATCGTATTCAACTTCAATAACTTCGCAATTATTAGCACAGCCATCACACATAAATGTTCTTGGTGAGAATTCTTTATCTGTTAATTCAAAACCTCTAAAGTTTGTAGGTTTTCCAGACTTTTCAATTTCTTTTTTTGCTAACAAACTGATGCCAATTGCACCCATTACTCCATGATGTTTTGGAACTATAACAGGCTGACCGACTTCTTTTTCAAAGGCTTTAACGATACCTATATTTGCAGCTACACCACCTTGAAATACAAATGGTGGTTTCAATTCGTGTCCTCTACCTAAGTTATTGATATAGTTTCTAACAAGAGCTTCGCATAAGCCTTTGATGATTTCAGCTTTTGAAAAACCAAATTGTTGTTTTGCAATCATATCTGATTCAGCAAAAACAGTACATCTTCCCGCAATTCTGGCAGCCTCGTCAGCAGTTAGTGACAATTCCCCAAATTCCTCTATTGGCACTTTTAATCTTTCTGCTTGGTGATCCAAGAATGAACCTGTGCCGGCAGCACAAACTGTGTTCATTGCAAAATCAACAACACATTTGTTTTTGATAAATATAATTTTTGAGTCTTGTCCACCAATTTCAAAAATTGTTGAAACATCAGGGTAATAATGAATTGTTGCTGTTGCGTGAGCTGTAATTTCATTTTTAATTACATCAGCACCCAACAAAATACCTGCAAGTTGTCTGCCACTTCCTGTTGTTCCAACACCTAAAATGTTAATGTTTGGGATTTCTTCTTTTAAAAGTTTTATTCCCTCTTTTACGCAAACCAATGGTTGTCCATTAGTTCGCATATATTTGTTTGATAATAATTCACCTTCTGGACTCATTGCAATAATATTTGTACTTACAGAGCCAACATCTACACCTAAATAAGCATTAATCATGGCTATTCTCCTTTATTCTTTTTTAGCAAATCAACAAACGCTTCAATTCTAGTTTGATTATTTGCAATTCCTGTCTGTTCATCTAATGAAAGCGATAAAATTGGGATGTCGTAATCCGCTGAAATTCTTGGGATTAAAGTTTGCGTTACAAGTTCAGGCAAACACGCAAACGGCATTAAATGCACAATTCCGTCATATCCTTGTTGTTTGTAATCGATAATATTTCCCATATTGTGACACTCATGTCCACCTATTTGGATATCTAAATATTGTTTGCAGTTATCAAGCAAATATTGACCTGATTTCTTTTTGAAAATCTTTGGTGTAACTGAGTGGTCAATCCAATCAGAAATATATAGCGAACGGCTAACCTCACAGCCTAATAAGTTCAAAACTTCTGCAATATTCATATTTACAGAGTTTTCCATTACAACATAAATTTCACCAACGATTCCGACTTTTATTCTGTCTTTTTTAGCAGGCATTTCAACTTTTATGTTGTTGAGTTTTTCCATTCCTCTTTTTTCGCATTCTTTAATTCTTGAAATTGATGTTCCATTTTTATCAAAATCTTCCATTATTTCATTAAATGCTTTATTGAATGAACCTTTTTCAACCTCATAGGCACGTAATATTTCCATTCTTTTTTGAATATTGTCGGCACTTTGAGCTAAAATATATGTTTGATGGATTATTCTAAAAGCCTTGCACCAAGAAGTTTTGCCTTTAATCTTCTTGAAGTTGTCAATGAATGTTTGCGGACTTCTTCCAAAATCGTCAAAAACTATTATTTCAGGATTATAGCCTAAATTTTCAAGAGTTTTTTTGTGGATTTCATAATACAATCCTGCTCTACAAGGACCACTTCCTCCTGATGTAACAATAGTATCTGCACCATTTTCAAGTCCTTCGATATAAGTTCCCATTAAAATCTTGTATGGGAAGCATGCAAATTCAGGACTATATTTAACACCTAAATCAATTGTTCTTTGAGTTGGTGTTGGTGGCTCTATTGCTTCGTGTCCAAATGCTTCAACTAACTTTTTGTAAAAAATCTGATTTCCCATATGTGGATATGTTATTTTCATACGCAACACTCCATTTGTTTTTGTAAAATCATATCGACAAATGCCTCAATTCTAGTTTGCAAATGATTTTCGCCTGTGTGTTCATCAACTCTTATAGTCATAAATGGTTTATCATATTTATTTGTATCAAGTTCTAATATTTTGCCTAAGAAAGAATCAGGACCACAACCAAAAGCGGTAACGTGAATAACTCCCGAAATTTCTTTATCTTCAAAGAAATGATAAGCACTTGCAGTTATTTTATTAGAGAAAGACCAAAACAATTGTCGTTCAAGATGATGAGCTTGTTTTTTTATTTGACTTTCATCAAGCATTTCAAATGTAACCGCACCGACTCCGAGTTCATTCAGCTTTTTAATAATATTCATACTGATTAAACTGTCGTAAACATTATATACATAACCAATTACACCTATTTTTACAGGATAATTTTTGAGCTTGCTTAATCTGTTTTTTATAACCGCAGTATTTGCCTGATCGCAATTATATTTTTCTTCAACACAAAGACCTCTAAACTCAATCCATTTATTTCTTGCAAAACTTATGGCTTCTCTGATTTGCTCATCGTTTTTACAAAACTTTCGACCAACTTCTAAAAAGTTTTCTTCTGTTGCAATATCATCACTTTTTGCAACGATATTATGAGTAACAATTTTTCCTTTTAATTCAGGAACCATTGTTTCAATCATATTAGGCAAAGCCATAAATTTAGGACAAAATGCTTCCCTTTCTTCAATCGAAACGAATCTTGGAACATAGACATAATCAACGCCTTGTCTCATTAATTCTACAACGTGACCTGTGTAGATTTTGATAGGTGCACAGATTTCAGCTACATTTCTTCTAACACCTTCATCTAAAATTGTCTTGTTTGTTTCTTGGCTAAAAACAACTTCTATGCCAAGATATTCAAAATAATGCTTCCAAAATGATTTGTAATATTCATTTAATAATCCAGACGGCAACCCTATTTTCATACAATTACACCTTGATTTCAGTTAAACCTATTCCTTTTAGTACGATATTCAAAATTTCATCAACTTCTTTTTCCATTTCAACTTTGGTTAGTTTTTGTTGCAATATGAATTTTTGAATTCCAAAAGATGAAATTGTACCTGTTACAACTCTAAGAATTGCACTTGCTTGAAGTTCTGAAATTTGAGCTTTTTTAACTAATATTGAATTTAAGTCTTTAAAAATTTCGTCAATTTGAGGAAATAATGCCTCTTGTACGAATGAACTAATTTCTTGTTGATATTGTGTTTCATTTAATAAAATTTTTACGATTTCAA
>JAJQHF010000202.1 GCA_021199975.1 Candidatus Gastranaerophilales bacterium | reverse complement strand
GTATAATAAATCGAGAACGGAAAAAAAGAAGGAACCCGATAAAACGCTTAAAGGTGTTTTAATAAATAACCATGTTAAAACTACAGGCACAAATGTATCTTTTGATGATATTCAAAATTCTCTTTTAATATGTGATAGTGATGATTACAGATTAACAGCAGAGAAAGAGAAGGACAAAAAAGAAGCAGAAAGCAGTTTTGATGAAAAAAAAGCGTTAAAGCCGCTGTTAATCGGAACAGGGGCAATATTAGCGGGGTGTCTGGGATTAAGTGCAATTTTTAAAGCTTCATCTAAAACTTTACTAAATTCAAAAAGCTGTGAATGTCTGCCTGATTTAGCCATAAATAACAATATAAAACAAGAACCGCAGTTTGCTATTTACAGAGTTATCAGAGATCCGAGCATGAAAAATATAATAGCCGCCTGTGCCGTGTTTATTATGAGCGCCGTTACTATCGCCGCAAAAAACTTTGTAGACGGCGCAAAAGAAATATGGATTAAAAAGAAATCGGCTGATGTCGAAAAAGAATTACAGGAAAATCTTATTGAAGTTGAAACAAATTCATTTTCAGGCAAATTAAAAGTTGTTAACGATATGATGAATAAAAATGTAGATTATTTCGATAAAATTTTAAATAACAAAAAAGAAAAAGAGAATATTCCTAATATATTCGGCAGCTTTATTAATTTTAAAGGCGAAGAGAAAAATAAAAAAATTAATCTTGAGCAGAGTTCCGCAGGTAAAAATGAAAATAATACAAATACTGAAGAATCTGTTTCTAAAGAAAAGGAAGAAAAAATAAAAAACATAAAATACGCTCTTTTTACGGCGGGAATTGCGGCGGCTGCTATTTTAATCGGAAAAGTAAGTATTTCAAATATTAAGCAAACAGCAAAAAATACAAATAATCTTGCAAATAACATAGCAAGCAATACAATTGATATAATTAATGAAAAAGCAAAAAAGCCTGTTGAAGAAGATTTGCCTTCTATTATAAGATATTTTAAATCTATTTGTGCAAAACCCGATTATATAAAAAGTGTATGCAAAAAATACAATTTATCGGAGGATAAAATAAATTCAATAATTAATTCAGTTGAAGAAGAAAAGAAAACAATATTTGCAGATGCGCCCACAGCACTTGGCGGAATTCCGAAAAAACTCCAATATTATTGTTATATCGATGAGAACAGAGGACATTTATATAATTGGATAATAAACCCCGAAAATAAATTTACAAAATATATTTTCCTTTCTTTTACACTTTCAAGTGCAGTTGGGTATCTGTTTCAGCAGGGAATGGATGCTTTAAAAGAATATTCGGTAATGAAAGAAAATGCAAAAACAGAGTTAGATTTAAGAAAAAGACTTGTTGATGTTGAAATTAAAAATTTTAAATCTAAAAAGGAGAGTGCAATAACTCCATTGGTTGATAATTTTACGAAGCAAGCAAATGAAGGTACAAAAAGCAAAGAAGAACTGAAAGAACTTGCTGATAACATACTTACGGAAACCAAAAACGGACCTCCGTATGTTTATACATAAGGATATTTTATGACGGAAATAAATTATAAAATTCAAAACAATGTTTCGCAATTAGGGCAGGGGGTGTCATTCCCGAATGCACAAAGAAACTACTGTACATTTAACGAACAGCGGACAAATGAGCTTGTTAATGCAAAAGAAGAAGCATTGCCCTATATTGATACATTTCTAAAAACAGCGAATACGGAAGAACAAGTTCTGGACGGGCTTCAAGTCCTTGATAAAATGCTTGATAACGGTGTAAAGGGCATAGATAAGATGTATCCTTCTCTTTCAAGATTTAATAATGTTACTTCTCCGAATGTTCAAGTTATGCTTGCGGGGATATACAGAAAGACACTTGTACCGGATGCTTTCGGTCCGTTAAATAAAATGATGTTAAGACAGACTTTTATGCCTAATTCGCCTTATTTTGATCCGACAGAAGAAATAGGCGGCGCAATTATGGAGTATCTAAAAAATCAGGCGGTTATAAATACTTCATTAATAAATAATAAAACTGAAATTTAAGTTATATAATTTAGCATAATTTATCAAATATTTTGCGTGTGCTTTCACTTAATTCAGTTTTTTGATTAGAAGTTGATGTTTTTTCCTCTTTTTTAACAATAGGTTTTTTTAAATAATTTTTTATCCCTGATAATATGTTATTCTTTTGATTTTGGTTAGGTTGATTTTTTGTGGAAATAAGCATATACACGTACTCATTTTGTATATTTAAAAACCTGTTAAAAAAAATTTATCAAAAATCTTTTAAATTGTACAACATTTGTATTAAATTTTAATTTCCATACAAAAGGTTGCTGGCCGTTTTGCCTCCTTTTTCAACAATTTCACAAGTGCCCCCCGGATAATATTTGCTGTCCTCATATAAATTTCCTTTCGGTTTAAACACATGTAAATCATGCCCCCATTTATTAGGACCTTTAAATCCGTTTACATCAACGGCTACAAGTCTTGCATAAGAACCACTGTATGGAAAAATTATGGCTCCATCGGCAAGAACAATAGCCTTTCCTGCTAATATATTTGATTGCTTAAATCCAGCGCAACCGTACATTGCATTTGATACATCAGTATCAGATGCGTCTGGATGTGATGCTTGGTAAGCTGTATCATAACCTTCATATTTTGGGATACAACCATTATCATATGCATTAGAATCGCATACCTTTTGAACATTCATTACTTCTTCCCAAAATTCATATAATTCCTGACAATCGCTAAAATTGCCATTATAATCAGAAGGAAGAGAACTGCCTGTTTCTTTGCATTTCCAGCCTATTGCCGTACCTTCATTATTATAAACTCGAGTAGCCGAACAAGTGCCTTTATAAGGATTTTCAATCCAGTATCCGCACTCCGCCACTGTTCCATTTCTTGCATGCCAGAGTATACTTGCTTGATTTAATACAGAAAGAGCTTTAAATGTTTGAGACCTGTATTGCGTCCACTTATTATTTTGTATAACAGAAATAGTAACCGCTGATATAATCCCAATTATAACAAGCGCAATAAGAACTTCAGATAGAGTAAAACCAAATAATAACTTGGTTTTACCCCCCCCCCGACACTATACATTTTAGTCATAAAAAACATCTCCTTTTTTTTATTTTACGTTATTATTATTTTTTTTGCAAATCTTAAAAATTATTGTTTATATTATTTATAATGTCATCTGCTTCTTTATTTGTTTTTTCGGCATCGGGTATTTTTTTGTCTTTAAACAGATATTTATATTTTGCTTCTTCAAGTTCTTGTGAGTTGTCGGGATGTTTTTCCGAGTCATATTCATTTAATTTATTCATAACTTCACGTGACTTTTCATTTAAGCTTAATGAAATTTTATAATAAAGCTCCGCATTTTCAGAATCGCCAAGTTTTTCAAAACATTTTGCACTTTGAAGATTAGTTTCAAAATCTCTTAATAAACCGGAGGCAAGCGCAAGTTTATAATATTCTATTGCTGTTGAATATTCTTGAAAATTATAGAAAAAATCTCCCATTGCTTTTTGAAGTTTGGGGTCGGCGGGATTGATATTGTATGCTTTTAAAACGTATAATTTTGCTTCTTCTCTGTCTTTAATCATTTGATAAACTTTTGATAAACCTAAAAGCGCCTGAATATTAACGGGATTTTCACTATATTCTTCTTCATATAATACTCTTGCTTTATGTACATATTCATATGATTCATCAGGCGATGAAGCAACTTGAGCTTTTCTTAATAATTTTTCAGCTTCCGTAAAATTATCCGCAAAAACACATTCTGCCGTAGATACGGCTATAAATACAATTAATAAAAATATTATATTTTTTTTCATAAGTATACTAAT
>JAJQHF010000064.1 GCA_021199975.1 Candidatus Gastranaerophilales bacterium | reverse complement strand
CTTTTATTTTATCGGCCAGCAGCAGAATTTTTTTATCATCGAGCTTTTTGCTGTCTTTAATTCCCCAATCAAAAAATTTTTGTTTTATAGAATTATCAACCTGAACACCTGCCGCAACCAAAGGACCAAAAAAATCACCTTTGCCCGACTCATCAGTTCCTATATATTTATCTACACTGCTGTCATAAAAAGAAATTGAAGCGGCACTAGAATTAGAAGAGTTTTTCGATTGCAGCGGGGAACCTGCGGCAGAATGCGGCACAAAATCAGATGTTGAAGCAGATATTCTTTCTTTTGTATTTTTTATTCCTAAAATACTTTCCGTTTTTGAAACGATACTATCTATATCCCTGCCTTGAATCAGTAATTTTCCGCTTGTATAGTATATAGCCTGAAAAGCAGAGGTTTTTGCCCTCCAGCGGGAATATTGGACAACATCAAAAACAGCACCTTCCAAGGAATATTCTTTTTTTAATCTTTCAGCTTCGAGTTCCGTAATTTTTTGTGAGTAAGTATTCATTTTATTAAGATAGCATAATTTATTATTTTTATGAATATGATATAATCACAAAAAAGGAAAAATTATGGAATTAAAAATAAAACAAACAGGACCTTTGCAGGTTAATACATATATATTAAAAGATACGGAAACAAAAGAAGCCGTTTTAATTGATGTGGGCGGTTCTTTTGAATTAATAAAAAAAGAACTTGATAAAGAGGGGTATAAAATTAAATTTATATTAAACACCCACGGGCATTTTGACCACGTTTTAGGCGAAATTGAAGTTCAAAAAAACTATCCCAAAATTCCTATATATATGCACAAAGATGATTTACCCCACCTTTCACGATTAACCGAAGAAATGGGGTATTTCGGATACAATTATGAAATTGAGCCTTTAAAAAATGTCAGCTTTATAGATGAAAAGTCAGAACTTTATCTAGGAAATAATAAAATACAAATTTATTACACCCCCGGTCATTCAAAAGGCGGTTTAAGCTTTTATGTTAACGGCTGGTTATTTTCAGGCGACTCGTTGTTTTTTGAATCTATCGGAAGAACTGATTTTTATGATGGTGATTATAATACCTTAATCAATTCGATAAAAACAAAATTATTTTCTCTTCCCGATAACACAAAAGTTTATCCGGGACACGGTTCTGATACAACTATCCAAAATGAAAAAAACTATAACACTTATTTAAAATAAAAAAAGACCATTAAAATTAAAAGCTAGATTGTTTCTAAAGAAAGAACCGGATTTAACTGCAAATATTCATTTAATCCTCTTACAACATCTTCTTTAAATCCCATCAAAAAAGCTCCAAGATTTTCAACTAGGTTTTGATTTAATTCGTTCATTATTTGTCCTTCTTATTTATCCGACATAATTATTATCGGCATTTTTCTTTAACAGCTTTAGCCCATAAATCTAAAAAGATATATTTCTTTACAAAAATTTATAAACCCCCTCCTATAAACAGAGGAGTAAATTCTTATAATTATTTAAACTTTAAGTATTATTTACATCAAAAGAATGATATTTAAATAGACTAAATATGATAACCTTAATGTACACAGGAGGAGAAAGAGATAGAAAGGACTATTATGCAGATAGGAAAATTAAGCTTACATACAACCAAAAGTGCAGACAAAACAAATGCACAGCAAACAAATAAAGCATCAAATAAGTTAAGTACAAATCCTTTTGGTGTCAGCTTTAAGGGAAATGTAATTCAAGCTGATGTGTTTGAAGGGACAAAACAAGCTTCAAACGGGATAGCAGAAAAAAGTAAAATGTTTGCAAGCGCTGTTGTAAGCGGTATTAATAATTTTAATGAATCTTTTAAGTCAAGAATGAACTCTATTGTATCTTTTGGTAAAAAAGTTACTACGGATGTATTTGATAAAATCGAAAAAATAGGCAGCACTGAAATTACTTTTGATATGGAAGGTATAAAAAATAAGCTTTTCCCCGACAGAGAATACAGTGTTAAAAATCTTACAAATAAATCGGTTGATGAACTGCATACAATGTGGACAGATTTAACACCTGCGGCTGTATAACGGAAGGAGAGAATTATGGAAAATATCAATAAAATAAGAAATATTATCAAAGCATTAGGAGAACATCAGGACTCACAAGCGGCTATAGCTCTTTTAACAGAATTAGGCACAAATTCTCCCGATGATGAAATCAGAGAATTAACCGCTCAAACTTTGATTAAAAAAAATACTCATGAATCATTAAGAGTTGTTCTTATCTCAAAAGGAAAAGGAATTAATGATTTAAGCGCAAGAGTAGCAATGGCTTCCATCAATGAACTTTTAACACTTAAAGATAAAACTGAAGCTATTAAAATTCTTGATGACACCATAAAAATGCACTCTGATGAGGAAGTAAGAAATACAGCCCGTTCGGTACGTGCTTTAATGACTTTTTCATAAATATATATTTTTAATATAAAAAGCCTCTGTACAGCAGAGGTTTTTTATTTTATTATGAAGAAGAGAGGAAAAGTTATGGATGTTTCTGTTATAATTGTCAGTTACAATACAAAAAAATTGATAACGGATTGTATTAGCTCTGTTATTGAAAAAACAAAAGATATTGATTATGAAATTATAGTTGTTGATAACAATTCAACAGATAATTCTGTTGAAGAAATAAAAAATAAATTTCCTAATGTAATTGTAATAGAAAATAAAGAAAATATAGGTTTTGGTCTTGCAAATAATGAAGGATTTAAAAAAGCATCAGGCAGATATTTATTTTGTTTAAATCCTGATACTGTTTTAATTAATAATGCCGTAAAAATCTTATCGGATTTTATGGATAAGAATAATGATTGCGCAGCTTGCGGCGGTAATTTATATGATGAAAAATTAAATCCCGTTCACTCCTTCGGATACGGCGACAATACTCATACTTTATTATTCAGAAGAACCCTAATGAAACTATTTTGGCTTGGCGAATATTTAAAAATAAAAAGATATGAAAAAAGTATAGACAGAACAAAAATACAGCAGGTTAACCATATTACGGGTGCTGATTTAATGCTCAGAAAATCAGTAATTGACAAGTTAGGCGGATTTTCCGATAAGTTTTTTATGTATTTTGAAGAAACTGAGCTTGAAGCAAGACTTAAAAGAGCGGGTTACAAAATATATTTTGTTCCTGAGTCAAAAATAATACATCTTGAAGGCAAAACAAAAAATGAAAAATCACATTCCTATTATTGCCACAGTTGTGTAGAATATTACCGCCTCTGTTACGGTGAAGCATGGGCTGAATTAGCTGAAATGCTTATAAAAAAGTAGTTCTTATTTCAAAACTTCATTCATACTTCCTGTTCTGTAACCTTTTAAATCCAATGAAACGTAAGAAAATCCAAGTTTGGTAAATTCTTTGTTAATTCTTGTTCTTATATCTTTTTGAATTAATTTTTCAAATTCCTTTTCTTCAATTTCTATTCTTGCCATAATTCCATGAATTCTGACCCTGCATTGGCGAAAACCTGTATCAAAAAGAATTTGTTCCGCATTTTCTATCATTTTTAATTTTTCTTTTGTAATTTCTTCACCGTATGGAATTCTTGAGGATAAACAAGCAAAAGAGGGTTTATTCCAAGTTTTTAAATTTTTTTCTTTAGATAATATTCTTATTTCTTCTTTTGTCAATTTTACAGATTCTAAAGGGCTTAATATTCCAAGCTCTTTTATTGCTTTGCGCCCGGGTCGGTAGTCTTTTATGTCGTCAAAGTTAGAACCTTCAATTATATTATAAATATTATCTTCCGCCGCCGCTTTTTTAATTTCGTTAAACAGCTTACTTTTACATAAATAACATCTGTTTTTAGGATTATTTTTAAATCCTTCTATATCCAATTCATTAATATATATAACTTTATATTTAAT
>JAJQHF010000273.1 GCA_021199975.1 Candidatus Gastranaerophilales bacterium | reverse complement strand
TGCAAAAACATTAATAGGTGATGAATAATGGAAAATGAATATATATATTGGTCTGCAATAGCACATATGCCAAGATGGACACAAGAAAGAATTAATAATTTAATAATTGAAATAATTCATACAAAAAAATTGAGCTTAGAAGATTTTTTTAATTCGAACGAAAATGATTTAAAAAAACTCTTTTTATTGTCAGAAAAAGAAATTGAAGATATAAAAGAAGTAAAGCAAAAATTGCCAAATTTGGCTTTTCAAGTTGAAAAGCTGCTAAATGAGGGATATAAAATTATTCCTCTTAATTCAGATCTTTATCCAAAAACAATGAAAGAAAATTTAAAAATTAAATATTCGCCAACGATAATATATACTAAAGGTGATGTAAAAATACTACAAGAAAATTCTGTTGCAATTGTAGGTGCGAGAGATGCGAATGAAAAAGCTTTGGAATTTACAGATAATATTGCAAAAAAGATGGCAAATGAATATAAAGTTGTAGTAAGTGGATTTGCAAAAGGTGTCGACAAACAAGCATTAGATTCATCAATAAAATATAATGGTAATAGTATTATTGTGTTACCACAAGGAATTTTAACTTTTGATAGTGGTTTTCGAAAATATTATAAAGAAATAAATTGTGGTGGTGTTATTGTACTGAGTACTTTTCCACCACAAGCCGGTTGGTCAACAGGATTAGCAATGGCAAGAAATAGATATATTTACGGTTTAGCAAAAGAAATATATGTTGCTCAAACAAATGATAAGGGGGGAACTTGGCAAGGAGCAACAGATGGATTAAAGAAAAAAAGAGAAGTCTTTGTATATTATCCCAAAGAAGATTTAAAAAGTGCTAACTATCAATTAATTAAATTGGGGGCGAAAGCTGTTGATTTTGACGGCAATGTTCTTAATATTGAAATTCCAAAAAAAGTTGAACAATTAAAAATATTCTAATTAATCTTATTTTGCTTTCTTCTTTTGCCTGAAACTCTTTCTCCAACTGCAAGACAATTGTAATATTTATTAATTAAATTTATTTATATTTATGATTTCATTTGTCCGACACTATGCTTTCATGTGTCTCTTTATAATTATATAAATAATTATAAAGCGGGCGAGGAGGCTCGAACTCCCGGCGTCAACCTTGGGAAGGTTGCATTCTACCACTGAATTACACCCGCTTATAATTTAAATTATACTACGCACAAGTTTAAAATAAAATTTGTAACATTATTTTTTTTTTATCAATCATGATTTGTTTTAATGTATTAAAATACTGATATGGCAAGAATTAAACAGTTATCAGTTAACCTAATAAATCAAATTGCGGCAGGAGAAGTTATTGAACGCCCTGCAAGTGTAGTAAAAGAACTTTTGGAAAATTCCATAGATGCAGGTGCCTCCATGGTTGAAATTAATATTTCAAATGATTGCAGAAATATTCGTATTGCCGATAACGGTTCGGGTATTCATCCTGATGACATTGAACTTGCTTTTTCAAAGCACGCAACAAGCAAACTTACGGATGAAGAAAGTTTATTTAACATAAATACACTCGGTTTTAGAGGTGAGGCGCTTGCCAGCATAATTTCCGTTGCAAAAGTCACATGTACTACCAGAACTAAAGATTTTGATTTCGGAACAAAAGTTGAAGGCTGTAATTCGATTGTGAAATCTTCTAAAACGGGCTGCGCACAAGGTACTATTATGGAAGTAAATGATTTATTTTTTAATCAGCCTGCAAGGTTAAAATTCCTTAAAAGTCCTAAAACAGAGTTTTCATATATTCAAGAGCTTGTTCAATCTCTTGCGGTTTCTAACCCTAAAGTTGCTTTTATTCTTAAAAATAATAATACCGCTGTTATATCAACAACTCCTAATTCCGAATTATTAACCCGTATAACGGAAATTTATTCTTCGAGTATTCTAAATGAGTTAAAAGAGGTTAATAAAACGGACTTAATTACGGGAATAAGACTTTCAGGATATATATCTCTGCCGAGTTATACTCGTTCAAGTAAAAAATCAATATATACATTTGTTAATTCAAGAGTTGTTAAGTGTCCTATTTTAATGAAGGCAATTGATATTGCATATAAAAATATGATGCCCTCTGGAAGATATCCTTTTGTTGTGTTAAACTTGGATATTAATCCTGATGAAATTGATGTAAATGTACATCCTTCAAAAAGAGAAATAAGATATAAAAATCCGAACCAAATATTTAATTTTGTTCAAAGTGCCTTGAATTATGCGCTTTCTGCCGTTGAAAATAACATTTCGGTTCAATCTGAAATATCAAATGTAATTCCCTTTTCTAAAAAATATACTGAAACTGTTGAAGTAAAAAAAGAAGAGGAAGAAGATGAAATTTTTGCCTTTCCTTTAGATTCTAAAGAAAATCATGAAAAAGCAGAGTTTGTGCCGGTTGAAATAAAACAGGCAAAAATGGAAATTAACTTTGAGCCTCCTTCAAAACTCAAACAGGTTAATGTAATAGGTCAGTTTAAAAATACATATATACTTGTTGAGAATGATGATAATCTTGAAATTATTGATCAGCATATAGCCGAAGAGCGTTATATTTATGAAAAGTTAAAAAAGCAAAAAGAAATAGCATCTCAACTGCTTATTATTTCTGATGTTTTAGATGCGGAACCTTCTGAAACTGCGCTTTTAGACAGTGCAAGTTCTCAATTGGCCAAGTTTGGCTATCAAATAGAGAAAATTTCCGATACTCAAATTATATTTAAAAAAATACCTCAAGTATTATCTCAGGTTAAACCTGCCGATATTTTATCAGAGTTGTTGAAAAATTTAAAAGATTCACCTGACAATGATTTAGATACAATTGAAGAAAAAATTCTTATTACAACCTCCTGTAAGGCGGCAATAAAAGCAGGCGATAAGTTAACTCTATGGCAAATGGAGGAAATAGTAAAAAAATTAAGAACAACAAAAAATCCATACACATGCCCGCACGGCAGACCTATTTCTCATTTTATTCCATTAAAACAAGTTGCTTCTTTCTTTGCAAGAAATATTTAAGCGCTTGTGTTATTATATAATGCATGAAGCGGGGCGGGCAGGCAAGAGAAAAAACAAAAGCATAAGCAGGTAAGCAAGCGGCAGTTTTACGGCTTAAAGCAGATAAACGGAAGAAATTATGAACAATGATTAGTTTTTTAGGACAATGTATAGAAAATTTTATTCAAACACTGAAATATATTTTCGGTAAAAATGTTAAATTTAATACTGTAATGTCGCAAGCTGCAATGATAAGTTATGATTCGCTTCCCATTGCGTTGAGCATAGTTTTTATAGCTGCTGTGGTAATTGCAATGCAGGTTTCTGCGCAATTTTTGATGTCAGGTGCCGAAAGTTATGTCGGAGGATTTCTTGCGGTTGCTTTAATACGTGAAATAGCCCCCGGTTTTGCGGCGCTTGCTATCAGTGCAAGAGCAGGAACCGCAATTAGTGCGGAAATTGCAAATATGCAGGTTACATCTCAAATCGACGCAATTAAGACTTTAAAAGTTGACCCAATAGGATATTATTTTGCGCCTCGAATATTAGCAGGATTATTTACTGTGCCTATGGTTGTTATTTTAGCTGAATTATTCGGCATTTTAGGCGGTATGATAATATCTTATTATACAATAGGACTTCATCCAAACAGGTATATGTCCTCTGTGTGGCTGTTTATTAATACACGTGATATATATATCAGCATTTTAAAAGGAGCTGTGTTTGGAATAATTATCCCTCTTATTTGTGCTACGCAAGGCTATAATACAAAAGGCGGCGCAAAGAACGTAGGTATTTCAACCACAAAAGCGGCTATAAACTCTACAGTGTTTTTACTTATGGCTGATTTGATAATTACATTTATTCTGTATATTGTTCCCTCGTAACTACTAGGTATTTGTCACTCTCTCTCCC
>JAJQHF010000044.1 GCA_021199975.1 Candidatus Gastranaerophilales bacterium | reverse complement strand
GGGTGCAATTTTTTGCACAAATTTGAAATATATAAATAATTCTGCAAATGTTTTTATGACATTTTGATTTATATTTTCAATAATTTTTTTGTGCAAAAAATTGCACCCTGCAACTATTTATAAAGTTCCTTCCGAAAGAATTTTATATCCCTTATTCCAATAATAGTTTTTTCCTTCGGAATATGTTCTTGTAGCGGGGTCGCCTCTTACTATTATTCTTTCTTCCGTTATATAAAAATCAAAAATATCCCTGCCCACAATATTTGGTTTTTTTAATCCGTTTAAATCTGCTCTTATTCTGACACATCCGATTGATTCGTTTAATTCTGTCTTGTTTGTACAATCAGAGCTGAAACAATCAAAAATTAATATCATTCCGTCATTTAGTACTAACGATGTTGTGTTCTCTGCCTGATAAGTACTTGCATCGTTATTTCCATGCTTATATTCAGGAAAACAATAGTCATCCGTCACTCCCTTGCTGCATTTATATGCTTTATTAAAATATTTTATAAATGTTTCATAAGTTGTATTTTCATCAGAAAAAAGATTATCAAAATATCCGCCGTTATCGGCTTTTAACCTTATATGAAAATTACATAATTCTGAATAAAGTTTCTTATATGCCGTAATATATTCCAAATTATTGGTCGTTTGTATCAATGCAGGAATAGAGATTGCCGCAATAATTCCGATAATTACAAGAGTTATTAAAACCTCCGATAAAGTAAAACCTCTAATCTTTTTCATTATAAACTTTCAATATTTTTTGTAATTAAAAGTATATTTTTGATAAATATATCTATCATATAGTAAGTATACTTAATAGATTAATTTTTGTCAAACCTATAAAATGAAGTATGACTAAAAACAGATTAAAGATTTTGGGATTAAATATAAAATTCGCAAGAATAAAAAAAGGATTATCGCAGGAAGAACTTGCGGAGCTTATCAATACATCAAGAACTACAATAAGCATGATTGAAACAGCAAGGCAAAATCCGACAATACTCAAGGTTATAGATATTTCAAAAGTGTTAAATACAGATATTAATGAACTTGTAAAAGATGTATAAAAGTTTTGTGTTTTTTTAAAAACGTTATATTATTAAATTGTTGCGGCTATAAAAAATGAGGTAAAAAAATGGATTGTATATTTTGCAAAATTGCAAATAAAGAAATTCCTTCAAACTTTATATATGAAGATGAAAATGTAATTGCATTTAATGATTTAAATCCGCAGGCACCCGTGCATTTTTTGGTTGTACCCAAAAAACATTACGAGTCTTTAAATACAATAGACTCTAAAGAAGCATTTGCGGACATATTTTCAGCAGTGCCTAAAATATGTGAAAAATTAGGTGTAAAAGAATACAGAACAGTGGTTAATACAGGTGAAAGCGCAGGTCAGAGCGTTTTTCATATTCACGTTCACGTTATGGCAGGCAGAGAGTTTACTTGGCCGGCAGGTTAAAATATGTATAACCGCTGGTATGATAAATATCCTGATTTAAAATCCCTTCTATTGCTTTTGGAAACGATAGATGAATATAATATTGAACTTATTTCACAGGATTTTTTACAGATTATTATGGCAAAATACAGTTCGGAATTTGATAAAGCTATAAAAAACATGTCCGATAACGCACCAAAAGGCTATAAAAGGTGGTATGATAAAAATTACAATCTTCATACCTGTATTGAATTTATTAAATTGCTGGAGGATAATGAAAAAACAGAATTAATAAATTCTTTTATAATGTCACTATTAAGTTTTATAACGAATACAGATAATGAGTAAGAAAAATATATTAATAACAGGCTCCTCTCAAGGAATAGGTTTAGAAACAGCAAAATATTTTGCTTCTGATTATAATGTCTTTATAACAGGCAGATATGAAGAAAAATTGAAGAAATTATGTATCGAAAATAAATTTGCAGGCTATGCCGCTGTAGATTTATATGAGGAAAATGCCGCATTGAAGCTGTTTAAAACTTTAAATATTGATTTTGATATCTTAATTAATAATGCCGGAGTTTATTTTTATTCGGGTATTGAAAAGATGAACCATGAAGATATTGTAAATTCAATAAAATTAAATACATTGGCGCCTTATGAATTAATTAAATATATTCTTCCCCATATGAAACGGCAAAAATGGGGCAGAATTATAAATATAGGTTCAATTTCGGGAGTTATGGGCGAAGCAAACGCTTCAATATATTCCATGACAAAAGCTTCTTTAATCGGCTTAACAAAATCACTGGCATTAGAATTGGCGCAGGATAATATAACGGTAAATATAATAAACCCTGGCTGGGTAGATACGGAATTAATAAATAATGCAAATTTAGAAGAGGATTTTTCCAAAAATGAAATAATAGAAACAATTCCTCAGCGCAGATTTGTAACTCCTGAAGAAATAGCTCAAACCTGCAATTTTCTCATTTCCGGCAACGCCAGCTCAATAACGGGACAATCCGTAAATATTTGCGCAGGGTTATCATTGGGATTTTAGATTTTTTTAATTAACCGCCGCAAACCCCTGTTCAAAAGCTTGAATATTTCCTTCAAGCATAGAAGCTTTTTTGCCTGTGAGTTTCTTTTTCATGGCAGAAGTAATGCTTTCTTTTTTAGCAACAGGAAATGTCTTTAAAAAAGCACCTAATGAAACAATATTTGCCATTTTTTCGTGACCTGAATTATGCGCAATATCTGTCATAGGAACAAATTTATAAGTTATATCGGTTCTTGACGGTGCTGATTTTACAAGCGAGGAGTTAACAATCATAATTCCGCCTGATTTAATTTTATTTTCAAATCTTTCAAAAGACGGTGCATTAAGTGCAATAACATTTTCAGGAGTTTCAACATAAGCGCAGGCAACTTCATCATCAGACATACAAACTGTGCAATTAACCGTACCGCCTCTCATTTCGGCACCGTATGCAGGATACCACGTTACATTTAAACCTTCTTCCATACATGCCGCCGCAAGTAATTGACCTATAAATAATACTCCCTGTCCGCCAAAACCTGCTATTAAAACGTTAGAATCCATTATTAAGCCTCGCTTACTCTGTCTTTATATACTCCGGGTTTAAATACCTCTGACATTTCTCCTCTTACACGTGCGTGAGCTTCTTGAGGGGTCATTTTCCAATTTGTCGGGCATGTTGCAAGTATTTCAACAAATCCCGTGCCTAATCCTTTTAATTGTGCTTCAAATGCTTTTTTAATACATTTTTTTGCATTAATAACTGCAGCGGGACTGTCTAAAGTTACCCTTGCGACATAGGCTGTACCATCGATTTCTTTTAAAATTTCAGAAATTTTAAGCGGATACCCGGACAGCTCCGCACATCTTCCTTTTGTGGTAGTGGTTGTAACTTGACCGAGCAGTGTTGTAGGTCCTGCTTGTCCGCCTGTCATGCCGTAAGTTGTGTTATTTATACATATAGCAGTAACTTTTTCGCCTCTTGTCATTGCGTGAATGGTTTCAGCCAAGCCAATAGAAGCTAAATCACCGTCACCTTGATATGTAAATACGACTTTATCAGGTTTAGAGCGTTTTACACCGGTTGCAACAGCCAAAGAGCGCCCGTGTGCCGCCTCTACTATGTCTAAATTAAAGAAATCATAAGAAAAAACACTGCACCCTACAGATGCAATACCTATGGTTTTTTCTCTGACACCTAACTCATCAATGACCTCCGCCACCAATTTTACTGCAACACCGTGGTCGCACCCTGCGCAAAATGTTATTTTAAAATCATCCCTGATTGAATCAGGCTTTTTGTATACAAGCTGTTCCATATTTTTTCTCTGTTATTTCTTTGTAAACATTCTCAATTTGTTTATAGATTTCTTCTGCTGTCATCATAACTCCGGCAGGTCTTCCGTAAAATTTAACTGGAATAGTTGCGGCGCTAGCTATACTTGCTTTAAT
>JAJQHF010000239.1 GCA_021199975.1 Candidatus Gastranaerophilales bacterium | reverse complement strand
GGGGTTGAATATTCAAAAACAGCGCATTTTCCTGAAATATCGGATGAAACCAAGCAATCCGCCCTAAAAAAAGCTGAAAGAATAGGGTTGAATTTAGATAATTTTATATTTATCAGCCCGGAATCAATGTCAAATGAAAGCCCGAATAAAAATTACTGGTGCGATTTATGCGATAAATATTATAATGCGGGGTTTGATATTTTTATAAACGCAATAAATCAAAGTCCCGATTACGGTTTTGGCAAAACCTGTTTTTTAACATTTGATGAAGCCTATTACATAGCTTCCTTAAGCAAAAAAATTATAGGGCTTCGAAGCGGTTTTATTGAAATTTTAACTTCAATTAAAAATGTTCCTATAACTTGTCTTTATACGGATTTTAAAGATAGGGGAATTTTAAAGCCGATAGCTGCTGAAAAAGTTATGAGTGCATTTTCTTTGAAAAAATTGCCGAATGCGAATGAAGAAAATATTAAAGAAATTATCGGGGGAAAATAATGAAAGAGACTTTAATCAATGATACTTATAAAAAGAAATATTTTGGCGGAGTATTATCCATTAAATTTAATGTACTTTCAAACGATGTCATTTATAGATTTTTAGGGATAAAATTTATGCACAAATCCTTTTACGATGGGGGAAAATCGTTTTATAAACTGTTTAATTTCATAAAATTTAAAAGAAGCGCCCGGCACAGCAAAGATTTTCTTTTGCCGGTTTTAGCACTCAGGATAAAACAAAAAACAGGCATGGAAAATATTGATATAATTCCGCTTCTGTACCATCTTGGGGAAACATTTTTGCTTTTATGCAATATGAAAGAGTGGATGGAAAATAATGATATAAAAAATCCGGTTTTTGTATCCGGTTTTGCTAATCTAAAATCTCTTTGTGAAATTTTTTATCCCGAAATCCCGTTTATTTTGGTATCTCCGATGGTATTTAATCTTCATTTTGTAAATATCAATAATTTTTCTTATAAAGGGGTCAGGTATTTTGAAAATTTATCCAGATCTTGTTTTGAAAAATACGAAGAAAAAATAAAAAATGATACGGCACCTGGCTTTTATCAACAACATAAGCAAACTTTAGGAATTTCCGGAATAAACATAACAGAACCCTTATATCCGGATGAAATAAAAAATAGTGCAGAAACAAAAATGAAAATGCTCGGGCTTAAAAAACCATTTGCATTTATTTCACCGAATTCAAAATCTAACGGGACAATGACAAAGGAATTCTGGGACAAATTACCTGTCGAATTATACAATCTCGGCTATGATATGTTTTTTAACGCTATCCCCTGGAATGTTCCCAATTCTTCTTATAAGCACTGTTTTTTAACCGTTGCGGAAGCAATGTATATAGCACGGCAGGCGGATTTAATATTCGGGGTTAGAAGCGGCTTAATGGATGTAATAACAAACCCGAATTCAAAAATATTTTGTGTTTATCATGCGTTTTTTAAACGAGGAAATTTTGCTCCAATATGCGCACAAAAAATTTGGCGGGCTTTTACACTAAAACAACTTCCGTTTGTTAATACCGAGAATATTTTTGAATATAACGGGGAAGAAGAAGCGGAAGAAAAGATTCTGCAAGATATAATTGCAAAATTATCAAACAAAAAACAGGAGGTGTTGTTTTGCTAAATAAAAACTTTATACAAAAAATATTTTCTATAAAAAACAACGGCACTCATAAAATTCTTACAATTTTAGGTATAAAAATAAAATTTTTACAGCACAAGGAACTATTAAAAGCCGAAATTGAAAGGTCTGTTGAAAGGCTAAAATTAAACAATAAATATTTTTCGGATAAATTAATAAATGTTATTAAAAATGAGACAAAATCGGCAATAATTGTTGCTAATGCACATCAGAAAGTCTTTTTGAAATATAACGGCATAAATTTAAATAGAGATGTCGTAATTGTTGCAACCGGTCCGAGTCTTAAATATTATAAACCCGTTGAGGACGCTGTTCACATAGGCGTTAACCGTTCGGTACAATTTAAAAACGTAAATTTAGATTATCTCTTTTTGTTGGATTATAAAGCAATAAAAGGCTATATTCAAGATATCAAAGAATACGATTGTATTAAATTTTGCGGTTGGCACTCCAACCCAGACTTTACGGTATATGATTTTCAAATGGAAGAATCATGTCATATCCCAAAATCGGTTGTAAAAGAAATCAAAGCGGAAGCATTTTATGTAAATACGTTTGACTCTTTTATTTGTGATGATATATCAAGCGCTCCGTTAATAGATTTTGGTTCTACGACATTCCCCGCAATTCATTTTTCAATTTATACAAACCCCAAACGAATTTTTTTAGTCGGCTGCGATTGCACTTTTCAAGGTTATTTTGACGGAAAAGAACAGCCGATTAAGTATAAAAGTTTTATGGAAAAAACAATTGAAGGGTATAAAAAAGTAAAAGATTTTGTTCGGGATAATTATTTTGATGTTGAAATTATTTCTATTAACCCCGTAGGGCTTAAAGGAGTATTCAGAGATGTTTATACAAAAGAATTTTTGGATAATAATCCCAAAATAAAAGACGAATTGGGCAATGATTTTGAACTTCTTGAAAATTTAACGGAATTTAAGGCGGTGTAAAATGAAAGTATATGCGTTTGTACCTGCAAAAGGAACAAGTGAAAGAGTAGAAAATAAAAATATGAGGTTTTTAGACGGCGAAAGGCTTTATATCAAGGCTCTAAAGACTCTTTTAAACTGCAAAGAAATAGACAAAGTATTTCTTGATACAGAATCTGAAGAAATGTACAGCCTTGTAGACTATTTGCCCGTTGAATTTATGCAAAGAGACCCAAAGCTTGCAAATAACAAAACAGACGGACATAGGATGTTTATGAACGAAGTAAATTCATATCCGGATGCGGATATTTATGTTCAGTTATTATGCACATCTCCTTTTATTAAGCCCGAAACAATTGACAATGCAATTCAAACTCTAAAGAAAAATAAAGAATACGACAGCGCCGTTTTAATGAAAAAAGATAAATTCTATTTTTGGGAAAATAATAAACCAAAATATGATATAAATCATATTCCAAACAGCAAAGATTTACCAGAAACTATAATAGAATCAATGGGATTGTATATTGTAAAAAAAGATACCGCAATAAAATATAACAGAAGATACGGAAATAACCCATTATTAATTTACGGTGAATTAGAAGAATTGATTGATGTAAATACTCCCGAAGATATGGAATTTGCACAAATTTATGCACAGGGAAAAAGAAGAGTTCAAAATAATAAACTAAAATTGCTGAAACATTTTATAACATCTCCGGCTCTTGCCGATTTATTGGATGATATGTCAATAGAAAAAGGCGAAATCTGCGGAACGGTTATAGACAATTTAAAATGCAATATAAATAATTATAAGCTGTTCGGGCGTGCAAATACTTTAAGATTAAGAAAATTAAAAGAAAAAGAAGATTTTTTAAGTATATATAACGCAACGGCTCAATATGAAGGAATAGCCGAAAACGATATTATTGTTGTTGAAAACGAAATGAAAGATTTTGCTTACTTTGGTGATTTAAACGCAAGGCTTGCAATTCGTGCGGGCGCATCAGGTGCTGTGATTTTCGGTAAAACAAGGGATAGCGCCGCTGTTGCTTCGCTTAATTTTCCCGTCTGGTCAACGGGCTGCAACGCACAGGATGTCAGAAGACGAGCTACATTGGATTATATAAACAAACCAATTTCCGTAAACGGAACGAAAATTTCTCCCGGTGATTTGATTTTTGCTGATGAATGCGCTATTGTCGTTATTCATCAAAAATATGAAAATGACGTTATCGAAAGAGCAATTAAAACCTACACAAATGAAAAAAATATAATTACTGATATTCTAAATCAAAAACAGGTTGATGCAATTTTATCAAAAAGGGGCGCATTTTAACGAGGAAAAATAGTACACCGGAGCAATCCTTGAT
>JAJQHF010000251.1 GCA_021199975.1 Candidatus Gastranaerophilales bacterium | reverse complement strand
ATCTGGTAGCAAATAAAATCATGTTAGAATCAGGTTTATTTGAATAATTTTTATTTACATAATTAAGCATTAACTTTAAATTTTTAAAGGCATTATATGTTAAACCCGCCGAATATTCTTGACAGTATGAACCTTTGTAATCTCTGTTCGCAATAAAATAATCATATCTTCCTATTAATGAAAGTTTTGGTGTTACATCATAAATCAGAGTTGTATAAAAACCGTCAGCACGATTTTTTGATTCTTCGACCGCATTATAACCGTCAGCATTTTCATATTCTGAATGAATATGCAACCTCTTATAATCATATCCTGCAAATATGGAGTACATATTATAACTGATGTTATTATGTCCTATATTGTAACCGCTGCCTATTTTAAAATTACCTGCCATTTCATTAACATCAGCAAAAGGCTTTAACATTACGTAACCAGCGAAATCGAGCCCGTTTCCAAAATCTTTCATATATCTTGTACTGTCATAAAGACCGATATCATAGTCAATATATTTGTATTTTCCTTTGTCTCTAATACCGGCAGCTCTAGCATTTCCCAATGTACGTCCTAATTGAGATTTTAAAATCATATCCTGCTGCATAATTCGTCTGCTCCCGTCATACGAACCCGGAAGCCTGTCAGCTTGACCTATTATAAATGTTTGATTGTCATTTAACTTATGAGAAAGATATAACATTGAAATTCTTTCGGTAAAACCGTTTGAATACCCCTCCAATCTTCTTGTAAGATTATAATCAAACATAAATTCGGATTTATTTTCATTAAAACGAACTTTAATCATAGGCTCCACGCTTGTAAATTTGTAAGAGGCGTGTGAGCTGTGATGCGCATTTGCATTAAAGTTTAATGTACCATCATATAAAAAATACATTTTAACGGAATTTATTTTTGAATTTTCAAATTCAAGCCCATTTTCTGAAAACAATTTTAAAACGGGTGAAACCTCTTCATTTTTATCAATTTCACCATAGTAGATATTTGAAAAATAGTCCAAGTTTATATTTTTTTGAGGTAAATCAAGATTAACTTCTTCAATTGCTAGACAAGAAACAGAAGTTAACATTGCTGTTAAGATTAAGAGTAACAGTTTTCTCAAATTTCTCTCCGTAAACTTTTATTTGTTTTCAAACAGAACTTTATCAAAGTATTTTATAGTTTTTAACAATCCCTCTTTAACCGGAGTTTTAGGCTCCCAGCCCAGTTTTCCTTTAGCAAGAGTAATATCTGGATTTCTTTGTATCGGATCATCAGAGGGAAGTTCTTTAAATATAATTTCTGATTTAGAGTTTGTAAGTTCTATAATAAGTTTTGCAAAATCCAAAATTGAATATTCTGCGGGGTTACCCAAATTAACGGGATTAATATAATCAGAATTCATCAAACGGATAAGAGCATCAACCATATCAGTAACATAACAAAATGCTCTAGTTTGATTTCCTGTTCCATAGACAGTAATAGGCTGATTTTGAAGAGATTGAATTATAAAATTAGAAACTACTCTGCCGTCATTAAGTGCCATTTTTGGACCATATGTGTTAAATATGCGTGCAATTCTTATATCAACATTATTTTGCCTGTGATAATCCATCATTAAAGTTTCAGCACAACGTTTTCCTTCGTCATAACAGCTCCTTATTCCTATAGTATTTACATTACCCCAATATGCTTCAACTTGAGGATGAACTAATGGATCTCCATATATTTCACTTGTACTTGCCTGTAAAATTTTTGCATTACAGTATTTTGCAAGCCCCAGCATATTAATAACACCCATAACGGAAGTTTTTACAGTTTTTATAGGGTTATATTGATAATGTACGGGAGATGCGGGACATGCTAAATTGTATATTTGATCGACCTCGGCAGAATATTCATATATAACATCATGCCTCACTAGTTCAAACTTATTATTGCCGATTAAATGTCTTATATTATCTTTTGAACCTGTAAAAAAGTTATCAAGACAAATTATATCATTTCCTTCATTAAGTAATCGTTCACATAAATGAGAACCTATAAATCCTGCACCGCCTGTTATCAAAATGCGCTTCATTGCAATACTTCCTCTTCTTTGATTTTAAACTGCATTTCATATAAATGTTTATAATGACCGTCTTCTATTAAAATTAATTGCTCGTGTGTGCCCAGCTCCACAAGATTGCCGTCATTTATAACCGCAATTCTGTCAGCATTTTTAATTGTTGAAAGTCTGTGAGCTATAACAAAAACAGTTTTATTCTGCATTAAATTATCTATAGCTTTTTGGACAACTGCCTCTGATTCATTATCAAGGGCGGAGGTCGCTTCATCCAATATAATAATTGGTGTTTTTCTTAATATGGCTCTTGCAATTGCAACTCTTTGTCTTTGCCCTCCGGATAGGGTCAGTCCTCTCTCACCAAGCATAGTATCTAATCCGTCCGGGAGTGATTCAATTACCTCATCTAAATGTGCCGCTTTTATAGCCATATTTAAATCATCATGTGTTGCATTTTGTTTTGCAAGCATAATATTTTCTCTAATTGTACCGGTAAACAAAAAATTATCCTGAAATACAAATGAAATAGAATTTCTTAATTCACTTAATTTAAAATTCCTAATATCAATTCCGTCAAATTTAACAGCACCTGAATTAACATCATAAAATCTCGGAATAAGATTAACCAGCGTAGATTTACCACCACCGGAATTACCGACAATTGCAAGAGTTTCACCTTTTCTTACCGTCAGATTAATGTTGTTTAATACGGGAGTATTTTTAACATATTCAAAAGAAACATTTTCAAAGCACACAGAGTCTTTTAAATCCGGCACAGTAATTGCATCTTCTTTATCTTTTATTGTCGGTATGTAATCAAATAATTCAAAAACCCTTCCCATTGCAACAAAGATATTTTGAATATTTGTCATTGTATTTCCAAGTGTTTTTACAGGTTTATAAAGTAAAAGCAATGAAGTTACGAACGAAGCAAAAGAACCTGCCGTCATTTGATTTGAATATATTAATTTTGTTCCGTAATAAATAACAAATGCAATCCCGAGTGAAGCTATTAAATACATAATAGGCGACATCCAGCCCACACGTTTTGTAAGTGAAATTGATACATTAAAGCTTTTATCTATTTCATTAGAAAAAGATATTTTTTGTCTTTCCTGAAGGTTATATGCCGTAACCACTTTATTTCCCGAATATGTTTCATTCATTGTGGTTAATATATCGCCTGTAATTAAGGTGTTTTTGTTTGAAACTGATTTTATTTTTTTTCTGATTAAAAACATGGGAAGAAATGCGCAGGTCAAAACTAAAACACCCACAAGTGCCAGCTTCCATGAACTGTAGAGCATGACAGCGATAAGAGATGCAGCACCAAACAGGCTTACTATAAATGTTTTTATTTGTTCAACAACACCTCTCGAGGCGGTATCCGGGTCTGTCAAATATCTGTTAATTATAAGACCTGATGTATTTTCATCAAAAAAAGATGTATCCATATAAACAAGCCTTGAAAATAAATCTTTTTTTACAGAATTAGTTATTTTTAAGCTTGTCCAATCTGTCAAATAAGAATTAAGATACCTTAGAATTCCCTGAAATGCAGCAAAGAAAATTATGGCAAAAGGCATTGCTATAGCAAGCACTGAATAAGAAATTTCTTGCCCGAATATTAAAAGATTTTTTTGCTGTACAACATAATCCATATAAGGTTTTAAAGAAAAAGACACAACTCCGTCTAAAAGACCAACAGGTATTGCAATTATAAAACCTAAAATTGCTCTGCCTAAAAATGGTTTTATATATGGATAAATTCTGTTCAATAACCATCCGTATTTAAACGAAGTAACTGCTTCCGTATCTTTTAATTTCATAATCTTCCTATTTCTTTAATTCAAAGTATCATTCCGTCATGTAGTTATTGTATAATGAACATTGATAACTTTGTATTTTGATACATAAATTAATAG
>JAJQHF010000261.1:2204-3984 GCA_021199975.1 Candidatus Gastranaerophilales bacterium | reverse complement strand
ATTGAGAGGCAGTGAGTATCGTCCTCTCAAATACCCGTCGATGAGCACAGAAGAATAAAGAATTGCTTCATCAGCAACATCACGATTGACCGCTTCTTGCCCATCATCAGATGTGAGCTGAATTAGAGTAGGGGTAGATGTTTGTGTTTCTATATCGTCAACCGTGCAATAATCTGTCATTAATTACCTTTCAAAATTCGTATAGTATCGCCCGATACACCCTCATCAAGAGCATATCCGTTTATTTCCGCCCCATCTGCTGTTACAACGGCTTTGCCTTCATCATCTGATGAAATGCTGTCGCCAACGGCTATTGTGTCACCCGCTTCAACAAGCAAAATTCCAAAAACAGCAATCGGAGCAAGCTGCCCTGAATCTGTATCAACATCACAAATACCGTATGCCTTTTTACCTGATTTGCAGATTGCACCTGTGAAATCAACAAATCTTTGTTTTGTTAAATCTTCTGCTGCGGTTACGGAATCAATCAACAGTGGTTTGTATAATTTTTCTGTCATTATTTATTCTCTCCTGTTTTTTCTTTCTCTGTTGAGGTTTTATCATCTGATTTTGCAGTTTCCACCGTTTCCGTACTTTCGGAAATTTCTTTTTGTGCAGTCTTTGAAGTTTTGGCGGTTTTAGAAGATGCCGCTTTTTCATTATTTGCGGTTTCTATTTTTGCCGTTTTGGTTTCAGAAACTTTAATTAAAACGTGAGCCAATTTTTTTGCGGCAGTATCATCCAATTCAATCTCGTCACCGATTTTATATGACTTGCCGTTATGCATTAGATTTGTGTTTTTAATTTTGTATTTTGCCATTTAAAACTCCTATTATTCTTGAAAATGTTTTTTCTACGGACTCCTATGCCACCGCATCGGATATTAAATATCCTGCTTCTGCGCCAACCAAAAACGGTGTGTAAATATCCGTTGCCCTTATATATCTAACCTTATTGCCCTCTTTTTCGTATTCATCAATTTGCAGTGCATCTTTTTTTCGGACAGTATAAGCAAAAGCAGGGTCATACTCTGTTCTTGAAGTCAAATGCGGAACAAATGCAAGGATTGCATTCTTGCCCCACACCCTTTCAAATTTGTTATTTTGATTAGTATAAATCGCTTTGCCGATAAAGATATTTTCAACTTCAAAAAATTCTTTTAATAAATCAAGCGTTACAATCTTATTGGAGGTTGAGGCTATCATTTCTTTTAGGGCATAATTGCGTTTCAAAGCCGTCCAGACATCCTGCCCCAAAATTAAAGTATTAGGATCCTGCCCGATTTGCTCGCAAACCTTGTCTTTAGCATCATCTATAACGCTGACAGGGTCTGAACTTTCGTCATTAAATTGGCTTGTACCCGATAATGTAATCTTATTTGTATCAGGGTAATTATCAGGATTTTGAACCAAATCAGCACACTGTTTTTCGTGCTTTAATTTTAAGCCCTGAGTTACGACATTTGTTGCGTGAACTTGCAGTTTTACTTTTTCGGCTTCCTGTTCTTCTCTGTAATCAATCGGATATGACAGGTCGTGTTCTGAAAGCGTTGCAGTATGCTTTGTAAAACCTTTCGGACTTATTACATTTGAATTTGCTCTGATTGCACGTTCTGTGTCATAAACAGTAAATGCTTCTTTGTTAAATTCAAAAATATCTATTTTTTCTTTCTCTGAATCAATTACAGGAAATAAATTTTCTGCTATAAATGTATTATTGCTGTAACCTCTGGCAACTTCGGATAAATACGCATTAATCCGTAATTCTTCAAGTCTTCCCA
>JAJQHF010000261.1:0-2104 GCA_021199975.1 Candidatus Gastranaerophilales bacterium | reverse complement strand
CCGTATGTAATTTGGGGCGGAATGGACTCAATAAAAGATTTAAAGCCCTCAAGAGCTGTTGAGTCCTCCCCAAATTTCTGTACATTGTCTAATTCCTTAAGAACTGACAGTACGACATTTTTATTTGACGGAATTAAAACACCTTTTTCGATTTGTTTATCTATAAATTCGTCAAACTCACGTTTTTTAATTTGAGCCTTAATGTCGGTTAATTCTTTTTCAATTTCTTCCTTACCTTCGGCTTTTTCTTTAAAAGCGGCAACTTCGTCCGTCAAAACAGAAATTTTTTCTTTTAAGGATTTAATTGTTTCAAGTTTTTTGCTCTTTTCCTTAAATGTTTTTAACTGGTTTTCAAGGTCTGCAACCTGATTTTTTAAATCTTCAATTTCCTGCTCGCTATATTTTTCAGGTTCATCTTCTGCTTCAAACTCATAAATGTCGGATTCTGATTCCATAAATTTAATAGCTTCTAAACCCTTAACTTGCGGAATTGCAGCCCCGAGGAAAGAAACGGCTTTAAGGTATGCACCTTTGCCTTCGAGGTTTCTGTATAATTCAACGGAAACTTTTTTGTATTTACCCTCGTTAACATCTTTTTCAAAAGTTTCAGGGATTTCCTTAAAACTTACTTTTAATATGCCGTTATCTGCTTTTACATTTTCAACCCACCCGTAAGCAGGACCTGTCTGCTGATGGTCGATTGTAACCGGTGCTTCGCAGAATTTAGGGTCATAATTCTGTGCAATTTCTGCTATTTCTTTTTTTGTAAATTTACCCTGCGGATAAATTCCTGCTTTAAATACTTCGTAAAATTTCATTCTTTATGCCTTTTTATTGGTGTCCTTTTTTAAATCTGTATATTTGGAGTATAAAGCGTATGGATAGGCGTTTTCAAAGGCATATATTCATAACTTTTTGTATTGCACGGTTCACTAAAATGTTCAGTGCAAAAAATGTTTGAAACGCAATAGTAATGCGGTTTAGACTAAAAATATATATAACAAAAAAGGACAAAGCGTCCTTTTCTTTCTTCTCAAATAATTATCAACAGGAGTTTTTATGGAATTTTTAAATCAGCTTTCACCGTTTATAGAAAATGCAGGTTTTCCTGCTTTGATTTTTGCTATCTGGTATATTTATCACCAATCGCAGGTTAAAACTCTGGAAACTATAATCAATGATAATTTTGAAATCTTAAAAGAATTATTGGAAACCAATCAATACCACGCTGCAATTCTTTCAAGAATAGAAAGCAAAATTGACAATAACTTATGGTGTCCGATTTTAAAAAAGGAGGTTTCATAGATGAACCCCGAAAGATTGCAATTAAAAGGAATGCTTGTTGAATCAAAAAAACGCTTCCGCACACTTGATACGGAAGCATCAGGTCTTGTTATTCTAATCAGGTCATTATTGAATCCGTATGAAGAAATAGAAAATCTTGATACGGAAAAAACCCTTGTTTCATTAAACAGATTAAATGAAATTACAAAAGAATTAAAAACTCTCAAAGAAAAAATTAAAAATCTGGAGAGTGAACTTGAATAGTAAAGAGTATCTGGCAAACGAAGCCGAACGCTTATATGTGTATGATTGCAATACTGTTGATGAAATAGCTGAAAAAATAAATATTTCATCTAAAACGGTATGCCGTTGGAAAGATAAATACAATTGGGACAGTAAGAAAAAATCATACCTTAGAACCAGGCAGTGCTTCCATGAAGAATTATACGAATTCGCAAGAAAGTTAATGAAAGATATTTCATCCGATATGGATTCGGGAGAAAAAATTGACCCCGGACGAATGTATGCATTTTGCAGAATTATCCCGATGTTTACTAAAGTCAAAGATTATGAAGATATAGTGGCAAAAAAAGAGAAAAAAGAAACTCAAAAAGGGCTTACACCTGAACTCATTGCACAAATTGAAGAAGAAGTTCTCGGAATTACACAAAATAATGACAACGAAAAAGAATAAGTTTTTTCTTGCCTACCAGATGAGGTGGCTTAATGATAATTCAAAAGTAAAAATATGGGAAAAATCAAGAAGAATAGGAGCAACGTATGTTCAAAGCTATGAAGATGTAAGAGATTGTGTAAAACG
>JAJQHF010000168.1 GCA_021199975.1 Candidatus Gastranaerophilales bacterium | reverse complement strand
AATTCAACAAAATAGTTATTGTGTTGAATTTAAATCTTAATTCAGAAGTAATTGTAAAGGTTAGATGAATATACTAGAGCAAGAGAATAAAATAAAAATTGGAATACCGAGGGCAATGTCATATTACAATAACTACCCGTTTTATTCGGTTTTTTTTGAAAGCTTAGGGGTGGAAATTGTTTTGTCAGATAAAACTACAACAAAGACTGTTAATACAGGTTCAAAGTATGTGGTATCAGATACTTGTTTGCCAATTAAAGTTTTTGTTGGACACGTTATAAATCTTTTAGATAAAGGGTGTGATACCATTTTTGTTCCATCTTTACAATCAACAGGATACAAGATAAACAATTGTTCTAAAGTAAGAGGTTTGCCTGAAATAATTCGAAATGTTATTGATAGACCTTTTACAATGATTGAGCCAACATTAGATAAAACCAATGAAATTAATTTTAATGATTTTTGTTTCGATGCTGCAAAACAATTAGGGATTACGGATGAAAAATTAGTTCTTAATGCAATAGATAGTGGATGGGGCAAATATAATCATTTTTTAAGAATGGCGAAATCAGGCATGCCTTATGAAAAAGCCTTAAAAAATGCAATTGAAAATAAATACGATTTAACAAAGGTTGAAAGTAGAAAACCACTCTCAGTTGTAATTATGGGACACGGTTACAATCTTTTTGATGAAAAAATATCAATGAATCTAATAAAAAAACTAGATAATATGGGTGTAAGAGCATATACCTCTTTGGATGTTTCAAAACATGAAGCCATAAAAGCAATTTATAAGCTTGGTGAAATTCAATATTGGGCAAACGAACTTGATTTAACAGGAACTGCTGCACATTGTATGCTTAATAAGAAAATTGATGGAATTATTGCACTATCAGCATTTGGTTGTGGGCCGGATTCTTTGATGGTTGATGAGATGTCCTATCACGCAAAAGAACACAAAATCCCAATGTTGCATTTAACAATAGATGAACACACGGGTGAGGCGGGTTTAATAACAAGGTTAGAGGCATTTGTTGATATGTTAGTTCGCAAACAACGACAAGAATTAATGAAAAAACAACCTCAATTAAAACTTGTAACACCAATACGCAAAGATACTTCAAAAGAAAGGATATTAACACGGACATAATATGACACAAATAGTGACAACCGTAAAACTTAATAACTATTTGGGTGCAATTCACATTCATTCAAAATTTTCAGATGGAACAGGTGATGTGAAAGCTATTTGTCGTGCGGCTAAAGCTGCGGGTTTGGATTGGATTATTATTACAGATCACAATAATTCAGATATTCAAGAAGGCTTTATCGAGGGCATTTGTGTAATAAAAGGAGAAGAGATTTCTCCTGATAACAATCATTATTTGGCGTTTGGAATTAATAAGATTATTTCACCAAGTTTAAGTCCTAAAGAATTTGTTGATGAAGTGAGAGCTCAAGGTGGATTTGGAATAGTTGCACATCCTGATGAATCTGATTTTAGAAAAAATAACAACAGAGCTATTAAATGGTTGGATAAAACTATTGAACCGGATGGGATTGAGATTTGGAATTGGTTTTCAACCTGGGGTGACAATTATTCTGATAAGCATCTTTTTGAATTAGCCTATGCTTATTTGTTCAAACATAGATTAATTACAGCACCAAAAGAAGAAACACTATCTTGGTGGGATGAATTAAACAATAATTCTGAAAAGATAGTTCCTGCTATTGGCGGACTTGATGCTCACGCACTTAAAATTAATGATTACATTTTGCCGGTTACAATTTTTCCTTATAAAAAAATGTTTAAAACAATTACAAATGTTATTTCTTTAAATACATCTCTTTCTGAGGATTTTTCTACAGCCAAAAATCAAATTTTAAGTGCAATAAAAGAAGGCAAAAATCTAATAGTCAATCGTCATTTATGCTCTGAAATTCCTGAAATAAATATTGAAAATATCAATAAAAAAGTTGGAATTGGAGAGGAAATAAGCTGCGATAACAATACATATATAAATATTAAACTTGGTAAAAAGTTTAATATTAACTTGATTTGTGACGGAAAAATGATATGGAACAACTTCACAAATTTAGCAAAAATTCCTCTATGTAAAAAGGGGAAATATAGGGTTGAAATTGGTTTAAATAAACTGGGTTATGCTTATTCAAATCCAATAATTTTAAATTAAAGGTCGATAATCAATGAGTGAAATGTTAGAAGTAGAACAAGTTAATAGCACATCGCAAATGGATGACAACATTGCTGCAAAAGACAGGGTTGTTGCGTGGCCGCGAATGGGAAGAATTGATATCCCTTTAAAAGCGCTGCTTCTTTCACTAGGTGCAAAAATTGTCATACCGCCTGCTAATAGCAAAAATGCTTTAGAATTAGGGGTTCAAAATAGCATTGAAGGCATTTGTTTACCATATAAATTAAATCTTGCAAATTACATTATGGCTTTAGAAAATGGTGCAAACACTTTGATGATGTTTCAGGCACCCGGCTCTTGCAGACTCGGAAACTACACAAAAATGGCGCAAAGGACTCTCAGGAAAATGGGCTACGAGTTTGATATGGTTGTTTTTGATATGTATAAAAGCAAAATGAAACAAACCCTTCACGCTTTCTGGCATGTTACCAGATGCATAAATCCATGGAAATATTACAAAGGTTTTAGCCTCGGGTTTAACAAATTTTTTGCAATTGATGAGGCGGAAAAACAAATGTTCTATTATCGTCCTAGAGAAATCAGAAAAGGCGAAGCAGAACGTTATTACAACAAATGGTTAAAAATTATTGATGAAACAAATTCGGTTTTGGCTGTAAAATCACTTGTGAAGCGTATTAGAAAAGATTTTAAAAACATTGAAATTGACAAGAAAAAGGATGTACCTGTTGTTTATCTTCTTGGCGAATTCTTTGTTCTACTTGACCCATACGTGAACCAAAATATAGAAAAAGAACTTGGCGATATGGGAATAGAAGTCCAACGTCAAATTATGTTCAGCGGTTGGCTTGAACACGTTTTGAAACCGTCATTTTTCTATAGAAAAGAATCACACAGAGAACGTTGTGTGCGATATGCAAAAGATTATATGAAAAGAGCAATTGGCGGTGAATGTATAGAAACAGTCGGTGATACTGTTTATGCTGCAAAAAACGGAATTGATGGGGTTATTCATTTAATGCCGTTTTCTTGTATGCCGGAAATCGTATCACAAAACATATTATCAAAAGTCTCAAAGAACGAAAATATCCCGGTTTTAACATTAGTTCTTGATGAACAAACAGGGAAAGCCGGATATATAACAAGAGTTGAAGCTTTTGTTGATTTGGTAAAAAGGAAAAGAATGAGAAATAAAAACAATAAACAAGAAAGTGTCGAAGTCTAATGAAAAATGGCTCAAGAAATAAAATGACATTTGAACGATTAAAATATTATAGACATTTAATTGGTGGTGCGGTTGAATGCCGCATTAGCGAACTTACAAAGAAACCAAAACCATTATGTTTTTCTTTAATGGTTACAAGTGCTTGTAATTGTGATTGTGATTTCTGTTTTTGGAAATCTAAAAAAGGTCAAGATGATATGTCCACCCGAGAGATTACAAGACTTTTAAAAGAAGCAGGTCAAATTGGTTATATGGATTCTATCTTGTGGGGTGGTGAACCTTTATTAAGGCAGGATTTCGCAGAAATTTGTAAAGTCTCTCATGATGCAGGACTTTATACAAAAATTGCAACAAATGGTTGGTTTTTAGAAACAAATCCTGATTTTGCTAAATATACAGATTTGTCATTTATTTCACTCGATGCCATTGGTAAAGCTCATGATGATATTCGCCACATGCCGGGAATTTGTGACAAAGTTATGAGTGGTATTGAATATCATAAAATCCATTCTCCTAAAATGAGAATTTATATTTGCTGCACAGTTTCAACTCAAACAAGTTTTGAACAGATAAAAGAAGTTGCACAATACTGTAAAGATGCAGATATCCTGCTTTATTTCACAGTAAATAAAGCGGCATCAACTCCTGAAGCAGCACTAAATGTTAAAGAAACAGAACTTGAAAATGACCAACTATCAGAAATGTTTATAAAAATAAAAGAACTTAAAAAACAGGGTTATCCGATAAGAAATTCTTATTACTTTATGGATTACATTATTAATAAGAAAACTTATTACGAATGTCATTGGCCGAGAATTGCTACTGTAATATATTCAGACGGCAATATGCTCCGCTGTTATGACAGAGAACCGTTTATCAGCGTAAAAAACAGACCTTTAAAAGATGTTATACAAGATTCTTTATTTATAGAAACAGTCAATAAATGTAAAGACTGCAAGCTTGCCTGCGTAGGAAATTATGCTCTTGATGCTTCGGGTTTGTGGAAAATGGAATGGCCGGCGATTAAGTCGCTGATGGAAATTGCAATTACTTAATATGGAGAAAAAGATGAAGAAATATATATTTTCATTAATACTAACATTTATAACAGCAGCAGTAATTCCTTGTTATGCTGTAATTGAAAACAGAACGGATACGAACAATTATCAGGAGATTTATGAAGAAGTCCAGCCTAATGCTTTTGGAAATAAATATCAATCTACGGCATCAAAATCTCCAAAATCTTATGATTTGAGTCCGATTGAAGATCTGTTTAATGGTAAAGATGTTGAAATTAACGGTAATATTTTAAGGCAGGCCGGATATGATTTATTCGGTTCAGCTCCTTCATCTGCTGCAACAGCAGGCAAATATGACAGTTCTTATAAATTAAGCATAGGCGAAAAAGTAAATGTATATTTACAGGGCGATTCAGTTGACATAATGACTATTTCCGGTTCTTCAGTGCTAAATCCGTCAACAAAAGCGGAAGTTGATTCTAAAGGAAACTTGTTTGTACAGGGAATAGGAATGGTGCCGGCGGAAGGCAGAACTATAAGTTCTGTTGAATCTGCATTAAACAGGCTTGCTTCACAAAAATACAACAGTTTAAAAGTAACGTTGAATATAGCTTCGGGGCAGGAATTTTCTGTATTTGTTTTCGGTAATGTTAAAAAACCCGGAAAAATACTTGTAGGCAATAATTCAACTGTATTTGACGCCCTTAATATGGCAGGCGGGATAAAGAAAACAGGGTCTTTAAGAAATATAGACTATACTTCTTCAGGCAAAAAGAAACAAAATATCGACCTGTATAAAACTATATTTCTTGGTGAAGATGACGGTATAATTTTAAGACCTAACGATAAAATTTTTGTTAATAAAATAGGCAATGTAATTGCGCTTAAAAACGGAGTTCTTGAGCCCGGAATATATGAAGCTAAAGATAAAGAAAATATACAAAATATTGTGAATTATGCCGGCGGATTTGCGCCTTCTGCACAAATCACAGAAGTTACTCTTATTTCTTTTGATAAAAATTTAAAAGAGAAAACCGCACAAAATATGGATTGGAGCGATGCCGTTAATACAAAAGTTCAAAACGGAGATTCTGTTGAGTTTAAAGAACTTTATAATAATGCAGAAAATATTATAACAATTCAGGGAAATATTAAACATCCGGCAACTTATGCGTATAAGGACGGGATGAGGCTTTCTGATATTTTAACAAGCGAAGATGAATTATTGGAAGAAACTTTTATTAATCAAGCCGTAATAAGAAGAATATCGGGGAAAGATAATACAATAGAAACAATTCCTGTATTTTTATTAGACTTTTTTCAAGGGATAAATGACCCTCTATTACAGCCGAGAGATATTATCACAATATACAAAAATACAAATTCTCAATTTGTAGATGTATATGGCTGTATAAACAAACCTAAACATCTTACTTATATTGATAATATGACTTTAGATGATGTAATGTCGGATATACAGTTTTTAGAATCGAACATTGACAATGAAAATAACGGGGAAAAGCCTGTTTCATACAATCCAAATCAGGGGAAAATTACTCTAAGCGGAGAAATGAGCAGTGAAAATAAGCTTATTCCTGCTGAAAATGTTGCGGTTGAAATAATAAAAGAGGATGGCAGCACTACTTTGTATTATCTCTACGATATAATGATTAATTCAGACAGAATAAAGTCTATTCAAATAGACCCTAAAGACAAAATCTTTTTTAGAACTTTAAGAAGCAATGAAATAATGAAATCTGTTAAAGTATCGGGATTTGTAAAACAACCCGGGGTTTATACAAGTATTAAAGATAAAAACCTTACAGATATTATAGAAATGGCAGGCGGACTGGCTGAAGATGCCGATTTAAGAGGTATTGTATTTAAACGTGCAAATTTGCAAAATAAACAGGTTATAATTGCACGTAAAAATAATGACAGGGATATTAAACTTCTTGAAGGAAGAATTGCAAGTGCTTATAAAGCTTCTGAATCCGACCAGCAGACTAAAATGGATATGATTTCCATGCTGAAAGAAGAAGAAAAAGAATTAACCAAAAGATACAGCGGACAAATAGCTTTAAATATTAAAAGCAATGATTTAACAAAAATTAAAGATATTGACAATATAGAAATTCAAGACGGAGATGACATTTATATTCCAAGAATATCCAATCAGGTTAGTATAATGGGGGAAGTATACAATGAACAATCTTTTGCTTATAAAAAAGGAAGCAAAGTTAAATATTATATAAATGAAGTCGGCGGATATACTCCTAATGCAAACAAATTCAGATTATACAAAGTCGGTGTAAACGGCAGAGCAGAAAAGGTAAGCAGGCACAGCAGCGTAAATCCCGGAGATGTAATTGTTGTTCCGAGAAGAATTGCAGGAAACGACTGGATTACTCCTATTTGCGACACATTAAGAGGTTTAGCTTCAATAGTTGTTATGGCATTTGCAATTAATAAGTGGTAGGTAAAATGTTAAAGGTACTATCAAAATCAATAATCATAATGTTTATATTTGATTTCATTGTCTTGTTATTATCAACAAGCCTATGGGGCAGATACTTCATACAGGAGGAAAATCTCTGTTTCTTAATCGTGCCGTTAACCGTGATTACAGGAATGTGTGTTTTATTCTTAAAATCAAATTACAGAATACGTGAGTTCAACATAAACTTTAGAAATTCCTACCTTTTATTTGAAGGTATTGTGCTTGCTCACATTCCTGCAATGATTTTCCTTGCAATATCTACTCAGGATACTAATGCATTACAATTTTTGTTTTCAAATATACTTACAATATTCTTAGTACTTCAAATCTACAGAATTTTGTTCCATTTTTATTTGTTCAAATTAAAACCCGAAAAAAACATTCTAATTATTGGGGCAAACAGAAATGCAAAATTGATTGCTGACGAAATAGTTAAGAAAAAAGCACTTAGAATGAAAGTTGTAGGTTTTGTTGAAGATAAAAAATCGAACGATGAATTTGTACAAGACAATTTATACAAAATATTCAAACAGCCTGCTGATTTATGTAATTTGATAGAAACCCATAATGTAGATATTGTTATCATTGCCATTAACAGAAAAATGGATAATGATATGCTCTCCGATATGGTTTTCGGAATTCCTAAGAGTGTCAAAATCTACACAATGAGCGAATTTTACGAAAGAGTTACTCAAAAATATTATGTGGACAGCCGGACTATTAATCTATTGTTCTCCGATTATATGAATTCACGCTCTTATGTTTATGATTTTTGTAAACGTGCATTTGATATTATTGCGGCATTGATTATTTTAACTGTAACTTTTCCTATACTTTTGTATATCGGAATTAGAGTTAAAATTACTGATGGCGGAGATGCTATTTATACCCAAACCAGAGTTGGAAAAGGCGGCAAAACATTCAAATGCTACAAACTCAGGACAATGTATTTGAATGATTATGTGCCGAACAGTGATAATTTACAAGAAGCGGATAAACAGGATACTGACAGCCGCGTTATTCCGTTTTGTAAATTTGTAAGAAAAGCTAGATTTGATGAAATTCCGCAGATGATAAACATATTAAAAGGTGAAATGTCTATAGTAGGACCGAGAACAGAATGGGAAGATTTAGTAAAAGTTTATGTAAAAGAAATTCCGTACCATACCTGCCGTCAATGGGTAAAAACGGGCTGGACCGGCTGGGCACAAATTAATCAGGGGCATTTATTTTCGGCTGACTGTGAAGCCGAAAAATTACAGTATGACCTGTATTATATTAAGTATAGGAATATTCTGTGGGAGATTGGAATTTTAATCAAAGCAATTTTTATGGCTTTAGGAGGCAGGCATGATTAAAATTCTTGTTACAGGCGGAGCAGGTTTTATCGGTTCCCATATTGTGGATAGGCTTGTAGAAAAAAATTGTAAAGTAGTAATAATTGATAATTTATCTTCTGGCAGTTTGGATAATTTATCACAAAATAAATTAATCAAGTTCTATAATTGTGATATTGTTACTGATGATTATGAAGATATTTTTATAAACGAGAAACCTGATTTTGTAGTTCATCTGGCAGCACAGACAAGTGTTTTTATATCAGCAGAAAATCCTGAAGAAGATGCAACTGTAAATATTGTTGCTTCAATCCGTTTGCTAAATATATGTAAAAAATATAATGTGAAAAAATTTATTACATCATCTTCCGCAGCAGTTTATGGGATGCCGCAATATTTGCCTATAGACGAAAGCCATCCGGTTGCTCCGATTTCAAACTACGGTTTGTCAAAATTTACAATGGAAAAATATATTCAACTGTCTGGAGTTCCTTATATAATTTTTCGATTTGCAAATGTTTATGGTCCAAGACAGGTTTCAAGCAAAGAAAGCGGAGTTGTTGCTATATTTAACGATTTAATGCTCAAAAATGAACCGGTAAATATATACGGTGACGGTGAACAAGTAAGAGATTTTGTGTATGTGGAAGATATAGCGAATGCGGTTTGCCGGAGTATTCAGGAAAATATAAAAAATGAAGTTATAAACTATTCTACAAACAATGGAATTACAATAAATGAATTGTTTAGTCTGATGAAAGATTTGTATGATTACAAATATCCCCCAAATTATATGCCGGCAAGAGAAGGAGATATAAAAGACAGTATTTTATCTAATAAAAAAGCTCGGTGCTTGCTAAATTTACCACAAATAACAAGCCTTTCCGTTGGTCTGAGAAACTTAAGACAATGGGGCGTGAAACGAGATAGACTTATAGGAGGCAGGCATGGATAAAATATTTGATGTTTCCGTAATAATAGTAAACTGGAATGCCGGTAAATATTTGCAAGAAACCATTGATTCGCTTGAAAAACAAACACAAAATATTTCATATGAAATTATTCTGGTTGATAATAATTCAAATAAGGATGAAGAAAGTTTTAAATATATTGAAAACAACCTTAATAATAAAAAAAATATAACAATAATCAAAAGCAATGAAAACCTTGGGTTTGCACGTGCTAATAATTTAGCAATGAAAAAAGCAAGAGGCCGCAATTTTTTAATATTAAATCCCGATGTAATATTCCATAATAATGTAATAAAAATATTGAGTGACTATTTAGATAACAATGAAGATGTAGGGATGACAGGACCAAAAGTTTTAAATCCGGATGGCAGTTTTCAGCAGCCTTGTTTAAGAGGCAAACCATATCCTAAAGACACATTGTTTCATCTTATCGGATTGGCTAAAGCTTTTCCGAAATGCAAAGCACTTAATGGCTATGCACTTTGGTATTTGGATAGAGATGAAATAAACGAATGCGGTGCTTTATCAGGCTGCTGTATGATGTTGAAAAAATCTTTGTTTGATGAAATAGGCGGAATGGATGAGCAGTTTTTTATGTATCAGGAAGAAACCGATTGGGGACTAAGAACAAACGAAGCAGGGAAAAATATAATATACAATCCTAATGCCGTTGTAACTCATTACCAGGGAGTTACAACAAAGAAAAACCAATTAAAAAGTATATTAATATTTACTCAATCCATGGAAAAGTTTTTTAAAAAACATTTTTGGAAACGATATAACTTTATAGAAAAGACCTTCTGGCTTGCCCTTATATGGGGAAATTTTGGATTTAAGTATGTAAAAATGAGGTTGAAAAAATGAAAGATAAATTAAAAGTAATTTTTGCAAATAGAAAGGATTGTTTTGAAAAACGTGGTGGTGATACCGTTCAAATGCTTAAAACAAAAGAGTATCTTGAAAAAACTTTTCCTGTTGAAATTAAAATCTGCCTTACGACGGAAGAAATTCTTGAAGAAAATGAGTCGAAAATCGTACATATTTTTAATATACAAACAATAGATGAAACAATTAATTTTATAAAAGCAGCGAAACAAAAAGGTAAAAAAGTTGTTTTATCTACAATATATTGGAATTTACTTGATACATATTATGTAAAATATCTGAGTTATATCGGAATTCAGCCCATAGCGATCTGTGATTTCGTTAAAGAAATATTAATTAAAATTTTTAATATTTTCATATATTTTATACCTGTGTTAAGAAAAACTTTTGATAGTTATATTAAAAAAGGTTTATACGGAACAAAAGCGTATGCTTCTTTACGCAGACAAGCATTAAAAGAGGCAGATTTATTACTCCCAAATTCCTATGAAGAAATGAGTTTATGTGCTAAAGATTTTGGATTTTTACAAAATTATATAAAGGATAAAACTTTAGTTGTTCCAAATGCAACAGATTTTAACCCTAATGTTAAGAGTAATTATATTGAAAAAAATTTTGATTTACCACAAAAATATGTAGTTATTGCAGGACGAATTGATACAACAAAAAATCAATATAACTTAATTAAAGCTTTATTTAATGATAAACAAATGGGAATTGTTATCGTTGGCAGAACTCAAGATGAAAAATTATATAATCGTGTAAAAAAACTTGCTGATAAAAGAGGAAATGTTTATATACTCCCGCAAATAGAACAAAATAGATTGATATCGTTATATAAAAATGCCGTCTGTCACTGTCTGCCTTCTTTTTATGATACAACCGGATTGGTGAATTTGGAGGCGTTGCTTTGCGGATGCAAGATAGTTGTTTCTAATGAAAAGTTTTGTCCTATAAAATTCTACGAATTTGATAAGTATGGGGAACTGTGTAATCCATATAATCCAAAATCTATAAGAGAAGCCATAATGAAAATTGTAAATTCTGATAAAAAAGTTGAATTAACGAATGAATATATTTACAAAATAAGTTATGAAAATGTTGCCAATTTAACATATAATGCTTACCTAAAAGTATTATCTGAAAAGCGGGCTTAAATGAGAATATTTTTACCGGTAAAATTATTAACATTATTTATCTTAACATTATGTATGCTGTTGTCATTCTGCTTTGGAATTGGCACTCAATTTGTGCCGGTATATGTTCCTTTTATTATTTTTACGGTTGTAGTGTTCTTTTTGATAAAACCCGTTAAATTTACAAACAGTATTATAATGCTTTATAAGAGGACTCCTTTTAAATATTTAGTGTGGTTTAGTGCATGGGCATTGTTTACAATAATTATAAATGCTTTTTGGGGGAGGTTCTTCATTGGAGGATTTATAAATTCAACAATAGGAGGACTATTCGCTTCTGTATTACTACCAATAATATTTATTAATTTTGTTTGCCCGCGCTATGTTTCGGTAAAATATCTGATAAAATTTTTCTACTTTTTTTGCTGGATTATTTTTATGATAGCAATTATTGAGTTTATTGCTTATTATTTTGATATACCCGTTATCAAAGATATAATATCAATTTTTAGTAATAAAAGAGGATTTGTAGAAGGTTCTGATGTGTTTTCAAGGTTTTTTGTCGGTGCCTTTCCTCGTTCAAGGTCTGTTTTTGAAGAACCAGCTGGCTTGGGATATTTTATATTAATGACGTCATCAATAATTTATGAATTAAATTATTGTAAAATTAAAATATTTGATAATATTATAATTGAAAAATTACTAAAGAAAAGTATTATTATCACGATGTGGGTAGCATTGATTTTGACCCAATCTCCAATATTTTTAATATTTAATTTATTATTAATATTTTATTATTATTTAATTTATAAACATAATATTCATAAATTAATTAAAATTTTTAAAAAACATATTATTCAAATTTTAGTTTTATTTTTTTTGATAATTTTTTGTATTGTATTATTAAATATGTTTTATAAAATTGATGTAAGTGAAATTTATATAAATAGGATTGTAAATGTTGTAACAAGTGTAAAAATTATTGATGATTTTATTGCTGTTGAACCCTCTCTTGCTACAAGATTTATTACATGTTTAAATATATATCTTTTAGGTATTAAACATTCTTTCACAGGTGTAGGTTATGGAAATATGACATATTTAATGCCTCTGCAGTTTCAACAATCCCCTTTACCCCTAACGCCTGAACTTGTTCTAAGAATGCTAAATGAAACTCCTGGAAATTCTATGATTGCGGCAAAAGTTTTTTCCGAAACTGGAATTATTGGTTTTATTTTATTTTATACGTTTATAATCAAACTTTATAAATATGTAAAAAAAATAATATCAAAATTTGTAAATGTAGAAAATCATTTTCTGCAAGGAGTATTGTTGTTTATAATAGTTTTTGTATTGTCCAGTCTTTATTCATCAAATATGAATAACCCTTATGTATGGATTATAATGGGAATTAGTCTTTGTGCAATAAAAATTATGATACGTAGAAAGGATAACATATGAAACAAATTATATTAATGGGGGATATATTATTCCATTCAGAATTACATTTGAAAAAAGTTTCTTGGTGGGTATTAAAATTATTTATACCTGTGGTTAAAGATGTTGTAAAAGATGTAAATATTACATTTGATATAAAAAATAATGATGGCAAAAGTTTTTCACGAGAGTATTTTTATAAACTTGGCGGTATTGAAAATGTAAAACCAAGATATCAAGAATATGATATTAAAGAATTCAACGATAAACAAATTGATTATCTAAAACAGTTCTTTAATAAAAAAACTATTGTTATTGGGTTTGAACTATATAAAAATTTTTCTGATTTATTAGGTTCATTTGGCTGTACTGTTATTGATTTTGCTTTTCATCCATATAAATTATTTGATGATTTGACATATGGAATATGTACTAATGACAAAGAAATTTATAAGCAATTATTAAAATATCAGATACCTCAAGATAAATTTTATTTTTATGCAAATTATTGGTCTGTATTTATGCAAATGCATGAAATGATTAACGATGAGGATTTAGAGAACAATTCCATACTATTTATAGGACAAACGCTTATTGATAAATCTGTGGAAAAAGACGGACAATTTTTAAATATTACACACTTTGAAGATAAATTAAAAGAATTGTCAAAAAAATATTCAAAAATCTATTACCTGCCACATCCTTACTTGGGCAGGCATAGAAAATTAATATATGATTTTGTCAAGAAATGCCCGTACACTGAACTAATAACAAATCGTTCAACATACGGTCTTCTGGCTTCCGATAAAATTAAATATGTTGTCGGGATTTCGACTTCGGTTTTGTATGAAGCCCAATATTTTAATAAAGAAGTCGAATATCTTTATAAACCGCTCTTTAATATTGATGTTCCGTTTGAAGAACATTCGTATATAAGCGTATTAGATGACTATTTTAATCCGAAATTCTGGGCGGATATTTTACATCCTGTTTGTGACGTAAAAGATCATGTGAAAGATGTTAATTATTTCAAAAACAGTTATAATAAAATAAGAAATGTTCAGGATATGTATTGGGGATATGCACAACTCGACCCGATTAAAAGAATACCAAATACTTTTGACGGAATAAAACAGTTCTATATGAAATATATTGCACCATTGGTATAAATAAGAAATGATTACAATTGATAAAATAAAAAAAATCTCATCAGATAAAAAAGCATTATTCCACAATTTTACGGCAATGGGTATAATTCAGTTACTAAATTATGTACTACCATTTATTACATTACCATATTTATCAAGGGTATTATCAATAGACAAATTTGGATTAATTTTCTTTGCACAAGCTATTATGGACTATTTTGTTCGTTTTACAGATTACGGTTTTAATCAGTCTGCGGTCAGAGAACTTGCACAAAAACGAGATAACCAAATTGAAATACAAAAAATATTTTGTAGTGTTTTTAGCGCTAAATGTTTTTTGCTATTGATTAGTTTTATTGTTTTATCGACATTTATTTTTTTATTTGATAAATTTAGAAATGATTGGTTGCTTTATTACTTTACATTTTTGTCTGTTGTTGGAAATGTGTGTTTGTCAGCGTGGTTTTTTCAAGGAATGGAGCGTATGAAATTTATAACATTATTTAATGTTATAACACGTATTATTTCTTTAATTTGTATTTTTACATTTGTAAAACAACCATCAAATTATATTCTTGTACCATTATTTAACTCTCTTGGAATTTTAGTTGCAAGCGTCTTTGCATTAATAACAGTAAAAACAAGATTCAATGTTAGCTTTATTTCACCAACAATGAAAGAAATTATTGAAAAACTTAAAAATAGTAGTGAGTATTTTTTAAGCAGTATTTCTATTGGACTTTATCAAAGCTCTAATGCTTTTGTGCTTGGACTTTGTACAACAACTACAATGGTTGCATATTATGTCTCTGCACAAAAATTTTATTTAGCTATATATTTTATGTATTATCCTTTTTATAATGCATTTTTTCCTTATATGACAAAAAATAAAGATATAAAATTCTTTAGAAAAGTATTTAAAACATTGGTATGTTTTAGTCTAGTATTAACTATTTTTATTTTTGTTTTTTCTAAATATATAATAACTATTTTTTATGGGCAACAAATGATTGAAGCTTACAAGTGCTTAAGAATATTTGCATTTATTATTCCATTTCATATATTAGCAGATATTATGTCATTTCCTCTTTTAGGAGCGTTCGGTTATACAAAAGAAACTAATCAATGTTGGGTTATCGGTGGAATATTCCATATACTAGGAATTTTTGCTTTATATCTAATAAATCATATTAATATTTATACAATATCAAGTTTATTTACAATAACATATTTCTTTATGTTTTTGCATAGAGTTTACTATGTTTGGAAATTCAGACTGCTAAGCGGAGGAATTTTATAAGTGAATACATGCAAAACATCTAATTTCCTTTTTATAGATATAGCAAAAGTTGTAGGAATATACTTGATAATATTTGGTTATATTATTTCTGCATCCTTCTTATTTAACTATATTTATTCATTTCATTTGGCTTTATTTTTTATATTGGCAGGATTTTTATATAAGCAAAAAGCAGTTAAAGAAAATTTGATAAAAATTTTTGGGGGGTTGTTAATTCCATATTTGATTTATCAGTTTAGTTATTTACCTTTAAGATTAGCTAATTTAGTTCTTTTTCATGATAATTCATTAATTCCTACATTTTTAAAAATGTTAATGGGAATATTTATTGGTAATACTCGTGATACAGTTTTTTCCACTGACGTGTGTGAACCTTGCTGGTTTATAATGTCCATAATTATAATAAGATTATTGTTTGCCAATTTGCATTTATGTAAAAATAACATGGTAGTAATTTCTTTGTTTGCAATTATATTTTTTGAAATCTTTAGAATAAATCATATTATTCTGCCATTTACTCTGTTAAGTGTTTGCATGGCTATTCCATATTTTGCATTAGGAATTCTTTTCAATAATATTAGGTTTATAATTTTTTTACAAACCCTAGATATAAACAATAAAATATTTTTAAGTTTATGCGGTTTTATATTTCTAGCTTTTATCATTAAATTTAATGGTTTACTCAATATCGCAGTGCCTTGGGAGCCTCGAGGAATGGCAAACTTGTTTTTATCGTATACTTCCGGAATTTTAGGTACACTAAGTTTAGTTTTAATATCAAGTATCATAACAAAGAATAATAAATTTATAAATACTATTTCAAAAAACACGTTATTTATAATATTCTTTCATTGGTTTTTAATGTTTTTTTTAAGTTGGAGTGGTTTAATAAAATATATAAAGGCAGAGTTTGACTCTCATACACATGTAGTATTGCTATACGCAATACTCTCCCTTGCTATTTTGGTGGTAAATTATTTTGTAATACTTATTCTACAAAAATATTGCCCATTAATTCTAGGTAAATACAGACCCAAAAGATAAAAGGAGACTAAATAATGGAACAACAAACAATATACTACAATCCGCAGGACGAGCCGGACGAAGAACTTACAATTGACTTAAAAAAAATCTTTCTTGCATTTTGGAGCAGAAAAAAACTTATTATTAAGGTATTTTCAGCTGTACTGATTTTCTTTATACTTTTAACATTTATAATGCCCAAAAAGTACAAGGTTGAGTCTGATTTGTATATTAACAAGTCAAATAATTCCAACTTGGCTGAGATTAACCCGTTTGCAATTGAGGAGTTGAACGTGGCAAATTTGACATTAGGCATGAATAATCCCCTTTTAAATGAGCTTGAACTTATGCAATCACCTCTTGTTATTGATAATGTTATAAAAGAAAATGATTTAAGATATAAGAAACTGTTTGGTATTATTCCAACCCGTAAAACCGGAGAATTGTTGACTACAAAGGTTTTTCTCAAAAAGAACATCTCTTTTAAAAACAAGAAAGGGACAAATGTCGTAACAATTGAATACATAAACAAGGATCCTGAACTTGCCTACAACGTAGTAAATTCAATTATAAATAACTACATAATTCTGCATAAAGAACTTAACAGCGAGAAATCAAAATCGGACAAGAAGGTCATTGAAGAAGAATATATAAAAGCAAAAACTGAATTAGAGAAAAAGGCAGCTTCTGTAAGCGGACTTCCGGAACAGGCCGCCGCCGGTGCAGGGAACATATCGGCGATGAGTGCATTTTCGACATCAGCACAAAAAGCATTGTCTGTTATCCACAGTCAGGTCGTCGAAGGTCAGCGCTCCAAAATGGAAGTATCAGAAGAAGCCGCTAAAGTCGCTAATCTTTCTTCTAAACTACAGTGGGCAAAAATGGTCGAAGAAATGTCTGATACATCGAAAGTTCTTGTATTGAAAGAGCCCCAAATGCTCAGAGATTTTGAATATTCTTCACCAAAATTATTGATAAACATCTTGTTAGGTATTATTTTCGGTGTGATCACTTCTTTAGGAGCTGTAATTTTTGTAGAAAATGTTAATAAGAAACTTACATATTCAATGCTTGGAGATAACATTATTTACGACATTGAAAAAGATTATAGAAAATTAAAATATTCGCTTTTAGCAAGAAAAGATAAAAAAATCTTATTTGCTATGTTTGATAATATTTCACCTAACATTTATACACAATTAAAAGAATTTAAAAATATCTCAATGGTAAAATGTGATATCTCAAACGAGTTTGTAAATGCAGTTGAAAATGCTGACGAAATCATGTCAGTTGCAAGAATTGGAGAAACGGATTCTGAATTATACAAAGAAGTTAGAGCAATGCTTGGTGAAATAAATAAAAACATCACTAAGGAAATATTGGTATAAAGGAGAAATAATGGCAAAAGTAGAAAAACAATCCTCCGTATGGCAGCCAAATTCTATGGGCAGATTTGACAGGATAAAGTTAAAAATCAATGATATTGCAATAGATATGCTTTTAAATTATTTGGGGCATAATTTCAGTAAAGAAAAACTTATAAATCTTGCTAAATTATTTGAAAAAATATCAGGCTCAAAAGGCGGAATAAATCATGCAAGAAGAATGCAATGGCTTTTCAAGTCGGAACATCCTCATTTATACTGGTGGAAAAAGATTTTAACGGAATTAAATCCTAATTGCAGAAATAAATGGATAAAAAACTTTTTTGTAAACGGTTATTACGGCGACAATTTAAGGAAACGCAGCGAGTTTAATCAAAAAAACGGATTTTTTCCTCCTACCGTACTTTTAGCAAGTATAACAAAACGCTGCAATTTCAATTGTAAAGGGTGCTGGGCTCATGAATATGATGTAAAAGAAGATTTGACAAAAGAAAAGTGGAGAGAAATTTTCACAGAAGCTCGTGATGTAATGGGTATACATATTTTCCCTATAGTAGGCGGCGAGCCTTTTGCAAGAAAGGAGTTTCTTGAACTCGCTCAAGAATTTGACGACTGCACCTTTATAACTTTTACAAACGGCTCTTTAATTACAGAAAAGACAGTTGAACAACTTCAAAGACTCGGAAATGTCCAGCCGATGTTTTCAATAGGCGGTTTAAAAGAAAATACCGATACAATAAGAGGCGAAGGCTGCTTCGATATGGTTATGCAAAAAATGGATATGCTTAAAAAAGCAGGGATATTTTTTGGCGCAAGTATAACGGCAACAAGTCAAAATTGTGCTGAGGTTACCTCTGATGAATTTATGAAAATGCTTTCTGATAAAGGTGTTTTATGGGCATGGTTTTTCCATTACGTTCCTGTCGGTGACAGCCCTGATGTAAGTATGGTTCCGAATGCAGAGCAAAGACAAAAGATTTTAAAATCCGTTTATAATGCAAGAAACACTCTCCCTATGATGACGGTTGATTTTTGGGGCGACGGTCCTGAGATGATGGGATGTATTGCAGGCGGCAGGCAGTATGTCCATGTAAACCCCAAAGGTGATGTTGAACCTTGTACATTTGTGCATCTTGCAACTCATAACTTAAAAAACTGCACCTTAACAGAAGCTTTAGCTTCACCTTTTATGAGTGCAATAAGAAACGGAATCCCTTATGAAGACGGCAACATGCTAAGACCTTGCATGATTGTGGACAGACCTGATGTTCTCAGAAAATATTATAATGAGTTTAAGCCTTATGAAACACATAATAATGCTGCAGCTTATCTTATAAAACCTGAAATTACTTCTAAAATCGACCGGTATTCACAAGATGTAAAAGAAATATTAGATGATGACTGGAAAAATAATCTTTGGATGACAATTTTTCCGCTTGAAGGAGAATACTATATAGACAGAGATAATTTTTGCTCAAAAGAAAAACCGGAACAAGAATGTAATTGCAGCTGCACGGGCTGCGGAAGGTAAAATGAAAAAAGCAGCAGTAATATTTTTAATATTTATTATTTATACACTGCTTATAGTTTTCTGTCCCTTTATAACTGATTGGGACAGAACTGTTATTTATACAGTTCAAACATGTTTAAAAGATATTCCGATAACATTTCCGTCTTTATTTGACAGTATTTTATATGATATTATGCTAATTTTGCCGATTATTTTTCTTTGTATTTACTTTATAAAAAAGAAAAAATGGTTTGATTTAATATTTATAGCTTTAATTCCTGTTTTAACATATATATTGAACTGTATAATCAAACCGATTATACACAGGGTAAGGCCGCCTTATGAAATGCAGCTTGGAATACACCCTGAAAGCTTCAGTTATGTATCTTCACACAGTCTTATAACATTTTGTTTATGGGCAATGGTTATTTATTACACGAATAAGCATTGCAAAATAAATAAGGTTAAATATTTTATTGATGTATTTGCTGTTTTATGGATTTTATTTATGGGATTTAGCAGAGTATGGCTTGGAGTTCATAATCCAACGGATGTATTAGGAGCCTACTTGCTTGGTGCAGTGCTTATTAGTGGTATTGTAGCTTTGAGGAATCGTCTATGAAAAATGTCCTTGTGGTTTATAATACGAATGCCGGAAGAAAGAAAAGCGTCTTATACAAAAAGAAATTGCAAAAGTTTCTGTTGGCGAATGTTGAGAAATTTAAGTTCATAGCAATTGATGAGTTGGAAACTACAGATATAAATCCGTTTGATACAGTAGTTGCAATGGGTGGAGATGGAACTGTTCATAAAGTCTTACCGCAGCTTGTTGATACAGATAAAACTCTTGGAATAATTCCTTGCGGAACGGCGAATCTTCTTGCAGAAAAGCTTGGTGTTTCTGCAAATTTTAATAAAGCACTAAAAGTATTTAAAGCAGAAAATAAAACAAAAATAGATGTGTTAAAAACCAATGATTCCTTTTGTATTTTGCGTTTAGGACTTGGCTATGATGCAGACATTATTTGTAAAACACCTCAATCTCTGAAACACAAATTCGGATACTTCGCTTATTTTGTTGCCGGAATATTGTTTGCTTTGCGTTTAAAAAATAAAGAGTATTCTATTACATTTGATAGAGAAAATTTGACCGTTGAGGCTAGTTGTATTATTGTTGCAAATGCGGCTAATATGTACAGAAATTGGGTGTCTGTCGCTCAAAAATGTAGTTTAAATGATGGGTTAACGGATGTTTTTGTATTAAAAACTACAAACCCGTTTTTATATTTTTTTGAACTTATTAGAATAATTTTCCACCAACACCAAACTAATAAAAATGCTATGTATTTTAAGGCAAGCACTTTATCAATCAAGAGTAAGTGGATGAATGCTCACATTGATGGTGAGAAAAGCAACTTTAGAGAATGTATAAATATTGATATAAAAAAACAGTCAATCAATGTCATTTGTGTTAAAAACGAGTAGAACTTTTGATTAAACATGATAACTGTCTCAATTATTTTTGGCTTTTAGTAAAAGCCGTAAAAAAATAAAGGAGAATAGATTATGTTTGACATCAAACTAACGCAAGCACGCACGAGACATGTGCTAACTCAAAGAGAATGTGAAGTATTGCTTAAAGTTTTAGAAGGTAAAAGCAATACCGAGATTGGAAGATAAGTATTGATCAGTACTCATACAGCAAAAGCTCATGTTTTTTCTATTTTATCCAAACTTGGAGTTACAAAAAGAATCAATATGGCTATTATTGCAATACAAAAAGGCTGGGTAGAAGTTATTTCGAATAATATCTGCCAAAACAGCAAAAAAGACGGATTAATGCTAAAATTTAGTCCGTCATTTTGGGATGCAAATTTTTAAATAAATATAGAATGGAAAAATTTGGTTATTAGAAATTTTATTATCCAAAATAATAAAACTAAGTGTCAAAGATAATCATACCATGTGTCATTTTACAATTTTCCATTTTTCCCGACCTGTATTTGTATTTTGACGAATGGTTTGATTATGACAGATGGTGTAATTATTTTAGGTTTTACCTTTTTAAACAAGTCATAG
>JAJQHF010000175.1 GCA_021199975.1 Candidatus Gastranaerophilales bacterium | reverse complement strand
ACTTCTTCCGAGCCTGAAATAGAAACTGCTGCGGCAAAATCTTCAAATACCGCAAATGAAGGTAATGTTGTAAATCAAACAGAGGTAAGTAATTCTTCACAAATTTCCGATACTTCTTCCGAGCTTGAAACTACTGCGGCAAAACCTTCAAATACCGCAGATGAAGTTAAAATTCCCGAAGAAATAGAACAAGAATTAAATAAAAATGCCGAAAATATGAATAAACTTTTTAAATCTAATATTAAAGACGCAACCGACCAAATTGATAATGAATTTGGAGCTTTAAGTTCGGTTGAAAAAGATGGTGTAACCGGCAGAGCCAAAAGTCAAAAGTCTATTTTAGCTAAACTTGAGAAAAAATTTAAAGACGGCAAATTAAAATCTACTTCAACAGAGGCTTGTACTGACGCAATTGGTGATGCCTACGGAACAAGAGTTCAGATAAAAAGTTTATCAACAGAACGTTCAAAAGAAATTATAGAAGATTGTTTATCCGGTTCGGATATTACATACGAACAGTTTATTAAATATATGAACGGAGATACTTTAAATTTAGATGATGCAAGCATAACAGCCTTGAATGAAATGAAAGGTACTATAATCGATTTATTAAAAGAAGAACAAACACAAGAAGTTGTAGACCAGCTTGTTGATGCAATCGGGAACGGCAGACTTACCATAACTGAATTAAATAATTACGGAGATGATATTTCTTCATACTTCACAAATGCTCAATTACAAGAAATAGCTGACGCATATTATATTCAAACCGGTGAAAAATTAACCCTTGTAACTGCTGATGATTTTACAAACGGTTCAGGTACAAAATTTGATATGAACAGTTCTTCCGATTACACTGTGAACATTGATACAAGTAAAGCCGTAAAGGATTCGGGTTATGCAACATCCCAAATGAATACTCAACAATTATTAAAAGACGGAACTACGGGAAACGGAGAATTACAAATCAGAGGCTCTGCATTAAATGAATTTGCAGATGCTGAACATATACCTTATGATATCAAATCCGGTAAAATAACCGACATTGATACAAAATATTCAGATGTATACGGTACAATAAAAAGCATGATAGAGGACGGAACTTACGACAATTATAATCAATATATTGTAGACACCTATCAACATTTAAGACTGCAAGAGCTGGGAATAGAAACAGTAAAACCTGATATAACCAGCTATGTTTCGGATTTATCGGAAGAAACCGCAAGTCTTTTGAGTATGGAAGGATTAATTTCTATAAGCAAAAGAGGACATTGACAAAAATTTTAATTCACAGGTTTTAAATATGATATAATATGTAAGGATAATTTATGGATAAAATTAATAATCAATATCAAGCTTCATTTGCAGGTATAAATAAGGATAACCCAATTATGTTGAGCAAAGAAGAACAAATGCCGCTTCTGATAAAAAAGGGGGCAGAAATATTAAATCAAAATGCAGAACGACAAGTACCCGAAAACGGTAAATTTAACAGAGTTTTTGTAGCTTTTGATATTCCTGAAACCCAAAATGAAGCCATTATTTCAATAGAACATGATGAACTTAATCCAAAAGAGTCAAGAAGGTTATCTGTAGGGGTTCACCATAATAACAAAGACAGACTTTTTTCCAATTACATTTTAAAGGGGACTAAAAAAGAAATCTTGAGTTATTTAAATAACACAGATAATCATAAAGAAATTTTAGACTCGGTAAACAATTTATCACAAAAAACTGATGAATATTATTCATCATTATAGCAAACAGCAATATATTATGAATAAAGTTAAAATAACGGTTTTAAAAACCACATTTGATAAAGAATTAGCAGCAGAGTACGGAGTTGAAGGACTTAGTGCCTGCCCTATGTTAAAGGCAGGTCAAGTATATTATGCTGATTATGCAAAGCCCGAGGGGTTTTGTGATGAAGCATGGAAAGCAATATATCAATATGTTTTTGCTCTTTCTCACTATAGCGGCAATGAACTTTTTTATTACGGTGATTGGATAAAAACTCCCGGAGTTGCAATATGCAGCTGCAACGACGGCTTGCGCCCCGTTATTTTTAAGCTTGAAGCCACGAAAGAAGTTTCAGAAATTAACTATACTCCTGTAAATCAGCAAATATTATAAGGTTAAATCCTGACTTTTTGTATTTATTTTATCCGATGCTTTTTGAATAAAATCATCAACACAAAGCGTTCCGGCTTCTCCTATTCCTCTTATTCTTACTGAAACTTTATTTTGTTCAATTTCTTTATCACCCATAACAAGAACATAAGGAATTTTATTATCCTGCAATGCTTCCCTTATTTTATAGCTCATACTTTCAGAGCGGTCATCAAGTTTTACCCTTATACCTGCCGCAAAAAGTTTATCGTAAACTTGTTTTGCATAATCATTATGACGTTCTGAAATCGGTACAACACATGCCTGAACAGGTGCAAGCCACATCGGGAATGCGCCTGCAAAATGTTCTATTAATATACCGTGGAAGCGCTCCATTGAACCGAATATAACTCTGTGAAGCATAACAGGTGTTTTCATTTGACCGTCTTTATCCTGATATTTTATTTCAAATCTTTCGGGAAGATTAAAATCAAGCTGAATTGTAGCGCACTGCCATGTTCTTCCTATGGCATCTTTAACCTTAAAATCTATTTTAGGTCCGTAGAATGCCCCGTCGCCTTCATTAATCTCATATTGCATACCACGCTTATCCATTGCTTCTTTTAAGCCGGCTTCAGCCAATTCCCAGTTTTTAATGTCACCTACATAGCTTTCGGGTCTTGTTGAAAGTTCAACTTCAAATTCCATGTTAAATATTTTCATTGTATCAGATACAAAATCAATAATTCCGTTAATTTCATCAACAAGCTGCTCAGGGGTGCAGAATATATGAGCATCATCTTGAGTAAATCCCTGTACACGGGTTAAACCTGACAAAGCACCTGATTTTTCTTTTCTGTACACCGTTCCTAACTCTGCCATTCTTAAAGGCAATGAACGGTATGAATATCTGTTTGCCTGATAAATCATAATATGGAACGGGCAATTCATCGGTTTTACAATGTATTGGTCATCATCTTCATTTTCTTTTTGAATAAAGAACATATTTTCTTTATAGTGGTCAATATGACCGGATAATTCCCATAATTTAGACTTAGCAAGCTGAGGAGTATGCACTATAACATATCCTCTTTTTCTGTGTTCGCTTCTCCAATAATTTTCTATTTCTTCTCTGACAACAGATAAATTAGGATGCCACAATACAAGACCGCCGCCTATTTCCTCTCTTACAGAGAATAAATCAAGCTTTGTTCCTAGTTTTCTATGGTCACGTTTTTGAGCTTCTTCTAAGAAATTCAAATATTTATCTAAATCTTCTTTATTCCAAAATGCAGTTGCATAAATTCTTTGAAGCATTTTATTCTTTTCACTGCCTCTCCAGTAAGCACCTGCAACTTTTAACAATTTTATCGAGTTTCCCTTAATATAAGTAGTATTTGGAACATGAGGTCCTGAGCACAAGTCATTAAACAGAACATTTCCGTCTTTATCCTTTGTCAAATATAAAGTAGGATTATCATTCTTATGTTCTTCCAGTAATTCCGCTTTATATATTTCACCTTGTGCTTTAAATTCATCAATTTGTTTTTGAACATCAGGAATTACATATTTTTCAAAGACTAGATTTTGTTTTAAAATGTTTTTCATTTCAGTTTCGATTTTTATCAAATCCTCTTCACTGAATGAATGCCCTTCTAAATCAAAATCATAATAAAAGCCGCTGTCAATAGCAGGACCTATTGCAAGTTTTGCATTAGGAAACAATTTTTGCACTGCCTGCGCCATTATATGAGATGCCGAATGTCTTAAAATATATAAATTTTCGCTGTTCTTTTCCATATTCTACCCCTTTAAGCTGTTATACTATTTATATCACTCATTAAACAATATATCAACAAAAGGAAGTTTTATATATTTTTTCATTATTCTTATTTT
>JAJQHF010000224.1 GCA_021199975.1 Candidatus Gastranaerophilales bacterium | reverse complement strand
GACTTCGCAATGTTATTAACAAAAATCTTACTGAAGAACAAATTATTGATACCATTTTAAATTGCTATAAAAACGGATTTCATCATATTAAATTATATTTTATGATAGGCTTGCCTGCAGAAACTTTTGAAGATTTGGATGAAATGGCTCTGTTGTTTGAGAAAATCAGATATAAAAGCAAATTGATAAAAAAAGAACTTGAAATCAAAGACGGGTTAAACTTAACATGCACCGTTTCAATATTTGTTCCGAAACCTTTTACTCCGTTTCAATGGTGCAGTCAAAATTCACAAGAAATAATAAAAGAAAAAATAAAATATCTTCTTGATAAAGTTAAAACAATAAAAGGTTTAAAAATCAATTATCACAGCAGTTTTACTTCAAAAACAGAATGCGCAATGACAAGAGGAAGTGAAAAATATAACGATTTTATTTTAGCTCTGCATAAAAAAGGAGTATATCTTTCAACGTGGGATGAAAATGTTGATAAAAATTTGTGGGAGCAGACAGCTTTAGAATGCGGATTTAGTATTGATGAAGAAGCACAAAAAACTTATGCGCTTGATGAAGAACTTCCTTGGGATATTATTGATACGGGACTCAACAAAGATTGGTTAAAAGAACAATATAAAAATGCAATGTCATCAATAAATGTTATTCCTTGTGAATTTAACTGCGTAAATTGCGGAGTCTGCAAAAATCTAAAAACTCATAAAGTTATGGATAAACCCTTTGAAAATACAAAATCTGTTTTAACTCCGCTTTCTTCTACGGATACTAAATTGCAAAGCGTAAATTCTCAATCATTTAAATACAGGCTAAAAATTACAAAAGAAAATGAAATGCGCTATATTTCACATTTGGATTGGCAAAACACAATAATAAAAACACTATATCGTTCAGGACTGAACCTTTGCTTCTCTCAAGGTTTTAATCCTTCGCCTAAATTTTCATTGGGAATAGCCCTTCCTATATTTGTTGAAAGTAAGTGCGAATTAATTGACATTGAGATATATGATGATATCTCAACAGATAATTTAATAAAAATTCTTAATAAAGTTTTACCCGAAAATATAAGAGTTCTTTCCGCACAAAAAATAGATAAAAGTACTTCAGCCATTGACATTTCGGCACAATGGGCGCTTTATTCTTTTGAACCTTTAAAACAGGGTATTTTACAAATTCAAGATTTGTTGTATATTAAAGATAAGATATCTTTAAATAATGAATTATTATTAGAGAAGATAAATAAAAAAGGTGTAAAAAAACTTGTAAATATAAAACAGTCAATAAAATCGGCGGAAGTATCAGGAAGCAAGCTTTACATGATTTTAAAGACAGGTCAGTCGGAAGAAATACCCTCCGTTAAGCCTGATGACGTAATAAAACTGTTATGTCCCGATGTTTGTTTTAAAATAAGCAGGATTGAGTTTTATGATAAAGATATGAACAAGTTTGAAAATTTAGAAAAGGAAAAATTATGTCAAAAGCAATTGTTGTAGCAGAGAGAGATAATATTGCAGCAGTAATAGAAGATGGTAAAATATGCGAATTCTACATTCAAAAAGGAGATATGCTTCTGAATGATGTTTACTTAGCCACTGTTGATAATATATTACCAAGTATTGATGCCGCATTTGTAAATGTAGGCTACGATAAAATGGGATTTCTGCACGCCCATGATGCAATAGGAAAAGGTACTTTAAAAGAAAAACTTTCACCAAAACAGAAAATTATTGTACAAGTGGTAAAAGAACCCGTAGGGCATAAAGGTCCTAGAGTTTCCACATTAATAAGCCTTCCGGGAAGATTTTTGGTCCTCATGCCACAGGAAACAGGAATTAATGTTTCAAGAAAAATAGTCAGCCAAAAAGAAAGAGCAAGATTAAAATCTATAATAAGCCTTTTAAAGCCGGTTGGAATAGGTGTAATAGTAAGAACGGAAGCAGAAGGTCAATCAGATGCGGATATTCAGGAGGATTTGGAAATTCTTCTTGAAAAATGGAATACTATTGTTACGGCAGCAGAAACAAGACCTGCTCCAAGTCTTTTATATCGTGACCAGGATCTTTTATACAGAGTTATGAGAGAAGCTTGCAGTGAAGATGTGGATGAAATTATTTTAGATACATCATACGGTGTTCACAGAACCCAGCAAATTCTTCAAAATTGGAATATGAACAAAAATATAGAAGTTAATGTTTACAAAGGCTCCGAAACTTTACTCGTTGCTTCGGGGGTTGTAAAAGAAATAAAATCGGCATTGCAAACAAAAGTTAATCTTCCGAGCGGCGGGTATTTGTTTATTCAAACAACCGAAGCTTTAACCGTAATTGATGTAAACAGCGGTAAATTTGTAAGTTCTACAACACAAGATGAAACTATTGCAAAAACAAATATTGAAGCCGTTCATGAAATTGCAAGACAATTAAGGCTTAGAAATATAGGCGGTATGGTAATTGTTGACTTTATTGACATGACTAACAGACGTGATAAACTTGCAATGATGGAAGAACTTGAAATAGTTCTTGAAAAAGATAAAGCAAAACCTCAGGTAGGACAGCTTTCCGACCTTGGACTCGTAGAATTGACAAGACACAGACAAGGGCAGAGTTTATCTGAAATATTCGGCAAAAAGTGTCCTCATTGTCAAGGTGCAGGAGTTATTGTTGAAGATTTAATTTTCTCTTCTCCCGTTCTAGAAGGGGAAGTAAAGGCAAAAGCAGCTAAGCTTAAATTACCTGTCCAGCAAATTAAAAATAAAACTCCTAATTATAAACAAAATAAAGTTTTTAATAATCAAAATAATAACCCGTTGGCAGAAAATGAACAACAAAAACAATCTCAAAATAATAATCATTTTAACCAACAGAAGAAAAACTTTAATAAATTTAATAAAAATAACCAATTTAATGAACAGTCCGAACAAAATACAAATAAGCAGGAAATTGAGGTACAAGAGTTTCAAGCTGATATTGAAGAACCTGTACAAAATAAATTATTGTCAGTTGAAAATGTAACGGAAGAACAAAGTAAAAATCAAGAAACAGCAGTTGAAACTGTTTTAGATGAACAAAAAAAAGAAACAGAAGAAAATATAAAACAAGAAAATCCAAAACAAAAAAAGAAAAGAGAAACTGCAAAGAAGAAAGATAAAGCAGAAAATCAGGATACAGCTTCAGAACCAAAAAACGTACAAAAGAAAAAACCGGGAAGAAAACCCAAGAAAGTAAAAGAAGAAGAAAGTGAAACAGCTGTAAATGTTTAAGGTTGTTTATATAGCAGAAAACAGTAATGATTTATTTGAAGAAGGAATTCCCGAATATATAACAGAAACAGAAGAATTACCTTCTTTACCGCAAGAAGCTCTACCTTCTGAGTTAGGTTTTATAGGGAATAAACTGCTAATATCTTTCGGTGCTTTGGCTGTATGTATAGCAATAATACTAATTCTTGCAATTATTTTTAAAAACAAAAAACAAAATAGTGACGCATCTGCCCACGAAATATTTGCAGATGAAGAAGCTGAAATAAATAATTCTGAAATTTCGGACAGCAAATATTCTATAGAAAAGAAAAACAGAAATGTTAACACTTTTAGCAGTATTCACAAATGTATAACAACTTTTTTAGAAAAAACAAAGGATATTTAATCTTCTTTATTTATTATTTTTTCTATTTTAATTAAAATATCCTGATTATAAAAATTGTTTGTTTTACAAAATGGGAATACTTCTAAATCAAGTTCACGTTCAAAAGTCTTAATAGTATTTAATATTTGAGATTTTGAAATTTGATCTGTTTTAGCAGCTATAACAAAGCAGGGAAGATTATTATATTTAATCCATTCTGCCATTTGCATGTCATTTTTTTGAATAGGGTGCCGGGAATCAATAAAATGAATCAAACTTACAATGGTTTCACGTTTTAAAAGATATTGTTCCAAACTTTTCTGCCATTGATTTTGCGTTTTACCTGACACCTGAGCATAACCAAACCCCGGCAAATCAGCAAAAATAAATGT
>JAJQHF010000205.1 GCA_021199975.1 Candidatus Gastranaerophilales bacterium | reverse complement strand
AGGCTCTGTATATTGTACTGTAACGCAAGCTATTGTAAATAGTTCTTCATATACTTTAACTACCAAATCAGCCGATACAACATACAGATATGCTCCAAAGCTGTGCAAATAATAAATTAATATTTCTTTTTATTTTTTTATATATACTTACATTCTGTTTCAGGAATATAAATTAAAATATCAAAGTTTTACAGTCTTGATTTAAAGTCATTATAACCAAAAGAGCGGATTATTTCATACTCACCGTTTTCTTCAAGAACAATATCCGGTAATTTCATTCCATTGAAGGTATTATTTTTAACCATTGTATATATTGCCATATCTTGAAATTCCAACTTTTGACCTATCTTTAATGGAGAATTAAAAGAATATTCACCTATAATATCACCCGCTAAGCAAGTTGCTCCGGCAAGCTGATATGTATAGGGCTTGTTTTGCGGATACGAAGAATCTTTTATATGAGGACGGTACGGCATTTCTAATACATCAGGCATATGGCAGGCAGCAGAGGCATCTATAATTCCGATTAGAATATCATTTTCCACTATTTCCAATACTTCTGACAATAATATACCTGCATTTAGTGCAATTGCCTCTCCGGGTTCCAAATATACAGTAATACCATATTTTTCCTGAATATGCCGAATACATTTTTTTAATGTTTTAATATCATAATCATATCTTGTTATGTGGTGTCCGCCTCCAAAATTTATCCATTTCATTTTATAAAGATATTTTCCGAATTTTTCTTCTACAGCTTTTAAAGTTATTTCAAGGTCATCAGAATTTTGTTCGCATAGTGTATGAAAATGAAGTCCTGCAACATTTTCCAATATTTTTTCGGTTATCTGAGAAGATTTAGTTCCAAGACGTGACCCCGATCTGCAAGGGTCATATATTTCATGTCCTTTTTGTGTTGAACATTCGGGATTAATCCTTAGTCCAATACTTTTTCCTTTGTTAAGCACCCGCTCTTTGTATTTTTCCAATTGAGCAGGCGAATTAAATATAATATGATCGCAAATATTAATAATTTCATCTATTTCATCTTCTTTATAGGCTGGCGAAAAAACATGGTTTTCTTTCCCCATTTCTTCTTTACCAAGTTTCGCTTCATACAATCCGCTTGCTGCCGTACCGGATAAATATTTCCCTATTAACGGATATAATGAATACATAGAAAATGCTTTTTGTGCCAGTAAAATTTTACATCCGGTTGTGTCAATTATTTCTTTTAATTTTTCTAAATTTTCTATGATTTTTGATTTTTGAATAATATAACACGGAGTTTTAAGCTCCTGTTTATTTTTTATTTTCATTAATCTACCAACTCCGGATTTTCATTAATTTTCCAAGGGAGTCCCCATTTATTTAATGCCTCCATAAACGGGTCAGGATTAAATTCTTCAATATTATATACTCCGGGTTTTTTCCATATTCCTTTTATAATCATCATTGCACCAATCATAGCAGGAACTCCGGTTGTATATGCAACAGCTTGAGAACCCACTTCTTTATAACATTCTTCATGGTCGCAGGTATTATAAATATATAGTTTTTTCTCTTTACCGTCTTTTTTGCCGATAAATATACAGCCGATATTAGTTTTACCCTTTGTTCTTGCACCGAGAGAAGAAGGATCAGGAAGAACCGCTTTTAAAAATTGAAGCGGAACTATTTCTTTTCCTTCATACATAATAGGTTTTATTGAAGTCATTCCAACATTTTCAAGACATTTTAAATGGGTTAAATAGCTCTGACCAAAGGTCATAAAGAACCTTATTCTTTTTATGCCCGGTATATTCAAAGCTAAAGATTCAATTTCTTCATGGTGAAGAAGATACATGTCCTTTTCTCCGATTTCAGGGAAATTATAAACTCTTTTTATTTCCATTGGTTCAGTTTCAACCCATCGGCCATTTTCCCAATATGAACCTTTTGCCGAAACTTCACGAATATTGATTTCAGGGTTAAAATTTGTAGCAAACGGATAACCGTGATCACCGGCATTGCAATCTAAAATATCGATATAATTAATTTCATCAAAATAATGTTTTAAAGCGTATGCAGAAAATACACTTGTAACCCCCGGGTCAAATCCGCTTCCCAAAAGAGCTGTAATCCCAGCCTTTTCAAACCTTTCTCTATATGCCCATTGCCATTTATATTCAAATTTAGCAGTATCTTCAGGTTCATAATTTGCTGTATCAATATAATGTACGCCAGTTGCAAGGCATGCCTCCATAATTGTTAAATCTTGATACGGTAATGCTAAATTAAGTACTGCATCAGGTTTTACATTGTTTATTAATTTAATAAGTTCTTCGGTATTATTTGCATCTACCTGCGCTGTTGTAATTTTAGTTTTTGTTTTCGATTCAAGCTTATTTTTCAGAGCATTGCATTTTTCTACAGTCCTGCTTGCAATACAGAGTTCTTCAAATACCTCTGAATTTTGACAGCATTTATGTATTGCAACACTTGCAACACCGCCGCAGCCTATTATTAACAATTTACCCATTATTATAACCTCCTGTTTTACTAAGTGATAAAAGCATTTCTCTTATAATTTTGCATGCCGCTGCTGTTGAAACTCCGCTTTGATCATATACTGGGCAAAGTTCATTTACATCACAGCCTATTACTTCATTTAATGTACAAATTTCAATTACAGAATTCATTAAATCTGTAAAAGAAATACCTCCCGGTTCGGGTGTACCTGTTCCGGAGAAAACAGATGTATCAAGTACATCCAAATCCACTGTTAAATATATAGGTTTACCTTTTAAAATCTCCAGTGTTTCTTTCAAACCATTCAATGAAAAAGGATGCATATATGTATGTCCTTGATTAGCCCATAAAAACTCGGATTTTTCACCGGATCTTATTCCAAACTGATAAATTCTGCCGCTGCCGGTTAATTCCCAACATCTTCTCATTACGCAGGCATGGGATAATTTTACTCCGAGATAATCATCTCTTAAGTCTGCATGCGCATCAATATGGATTATATTAAGATTATTATATTTTTTTACTGCGGCACGAATTGCCCCGAGTGTTACAAGGTGTTCTCCTCCGATTAAAAAAGGAATTTTATTATCTTTTAATATTTCAGCCGCCCGCTCTTCAATTGCAGTTAAAACCATTTCTGTATTTCCTATTGGAAGCTCTAAATCACCGCTGTCAAATACAAAAATATCAGTTAAATCTTTATTTTGGTAAGGGCTGTATGTTTCTAATCCATAGGACTCATTGCGAATGGTCTGTGGTGCAAACCTTGTTCCAGGGCGGAAGGAAGTTGTAGAATCAAACGGAGCGCCATATAATACTATATTTGCCGCTTCATATTCTGAATTACATTCTATAAAATTTACAATATTTTTATTCAACATCTTTTAATAATTTCTCCACATATAAAGGCAGCGCAAATACTCCTTTATGAAGACTCGGCTGATAATATTTTGTTTTAATTTTTTTTGATTTCCAATTTTTTGCATTCAAATCTTTTGTCGGATGATATTTTTTTGATGCAAACCCGAATAACCAGTGACCGGAAGGATATGAAGGAATATGAGCCTGATATACTTTGCAAATCGGGAAAGTTTCTAATATACGTTTATGCATTCTCTGGCATTGAAATGCTTCTTCTTCATAAAACGGGCTTTCATTCTGATTAATCATTATTCCATCTGAATGCAGAGCATTATAACAATTTCCGTAAAATTCTTTTGTAAACAGCCCTTCTCCCGGTCCGAACGGGTTTGGGGAATCAATTATAATCAAATCATATTCATTTGTTTTAGAGCGGATAAATCTCAAACCGTCTTCATTATATATTGTAACTCTTTTATCCTTTAAGCTTCCGGCTATTTTAGGCAGATACTTTCTGCACACTTCAACTAAAAGCTGATCCATTTCAACTACATCTATTGTATTTACAGTATTATATTTTATCAATTCTCTGACGACTCCCCCATCGCCGCCGCCGATTACAAGAATTTTCTTAACATTAGGATGTACTGCCATAGGTACATGTGTTATCATTTCGTGATATATAAATTCGTCTTTTTCGGTAAGCATTAAATCGCCGTCTGCTACAAGTACTTTTCCATAATCTACGGATTTCAATATATCAATCCGTTGAAACTCGCTTACCACACTATAAAGCTGTTTGTTTATACGAAGTGAAAAATTCACATTTTCAGTATGATTATCGGAATACCATATTCCCATCTTTTTTCCCTCTCTTTAACACATTTAATCTTTCTATTTTTGCGTCCTCTGTACCTGTTAAAGAACAGCCTTTTTCCTTTGCATACAATATATAATCTATAATTTCATCCGTAATTTCTTCACCGGGAGCTAAAATAGGTATTCCGGGCGGGTAACACATTACAAATTCACTGCATATTCGACCTTTAGTTTCCCGCAGAGGAAGAGATTCTTTCTCAGAGTAAAATGATTCCTGCGGTGTCATTACCACTGTAGGGGAAATATATTCCTGTGATAACATCCCTGTTTTATCTTTTTGATATCGTCTTTTGATATCCGCAAGTGCACTTACCAATCTTTCTAAATCCTGTTTTCTGTCACCTATGGAAAGATAGGCAAGAATATTTCCTAAATCTCCGAATTCTATTTGTATATCGTACTCATCCCTTAAAATATCATATACTTCTATACCAGCAAGTCCGATATCTAATGTATGAACCGATAATTTTGTTTTATCAAAATCATAAATACTGCCTGAATTTATCATTTCTTTTGAGAAGGCATAATACCCGCCTATTTTGTTTATTTCATATCTTGCATACTCTGCAAGTTCTATTAGATTTGCAAATGATTTTTTACCTCTTAATGCCAAATTTCTTCTTGAAATATCAAGGCTTGACAGTAATAAATAAGAACCGCTGGTTGTTTGAGTCAAGTTAATAATTTGTCTTACATACCCGGCATTTATATTTGAACCGGTTAATAAAAGTGAACTTTGAGTCAAACTTCCGCCTGATTTATGCATACTTACAGAAGCCATATCCGCTCCTGCTGCCATTGCCGATACCGGCATAAAATCTCCGAAATAAAAATGAGTTCCGTGAGCTTCATCTGCAAGAACTTTCATTCCATGCTGATGTGCAATTTCTGTTATAGTTCGTATATCAGAGCAAATTCCGTAATAAGTGGGATTATTAACTAATATTGCAACTGCATCAGGGTTATTAATAATAGCACTTTTAATCTGTTCTACCTTCATCCCCAATGAAATCCCAAGATGATTATCCACCTCCGGATTAACATACACAGGTTTTGCACCACATAACACAAGCGCATTAATAACACTTTTGTGAACGTTTCTCGGCATTATAATTTTATCACCCTTTTTACAGCATGATAAAATCATACTTTGAACAGCGGAAGTAGTACCTCCTACCATTAAAAACGCATGAGCAGCGCCAAAAGCATCTGCCGCTAATTCTTCCGCTTCTTTTATTACAGATATCGGGTGACAGAGATTATCCAACGGCTTCATAGAATTTACATCAATTCCTACACACTTGCTTCCCAATAAGTCCGCCAACTCAGGATTACCCCTTCCTCTTTTATGTCCGGGTACATCAAAAGGAACAACTCTCATTCTTCTAAATTTTTCCAATGCTTCATATATAGGAGCTCTATGCTGTGATAGGCGGTTATTCTCTGTCAATTTCTCTTCCTTCTCAATATATTTTTTGTGTTAAAAGCCAATATATAACTTTTAAGTTTGTTTCTGCCGACTTCAAAAATTTAACTCTTGCGGTTCTTATCTTTATTTTTATTTGTTCGGAATTCATAAATATACCTTTTTTCAACATGATTAGTATTATATTATAAAAATACAAATTATTAACAATAATATTTTGACAGCACAAAATTAATTACATCAACCTGCTGTTTATATGCAATTTATATCTTAAAAACTTATTTTCGAAAATTTATTCTTTAATAATTATTAAATTATTTGCAACTTTCATTTTGCAGGTAGGAAGAACGACATCCTGTAAACCGTTTGCAATACTTATTACACTGCGGGCTTCGAGGGTGACATCTTTACCCTGATATGTAAATGTATAATCCGTATCTCTATCAGACCTGATAGTTATTTGAGTCATTTTTATCTCCTTAATCTATAACCCGTCTTCCTTCAATTGCCTTAGCCAAAGTGATTTCATCCGCAAATTCAAGATCAGAACCTATAGGCAGACCGAAAGCAATTCTTGATATTTTTATATTAAACGGTTTTAAAAGTTTTGTAATATACATGCTTGTAGCTTCACCTTCAACGGAAGGGTTTAAAGCTAAAATAACTTCTTTTATATCCGTATCCGTAACCCGTGTTAAAAGTTCTTTAAGCCTTATATCTTCAACTCCTATTCCGTCCAAAGGCGACAAAGTACCTTGAAGAACATGATAAAGTCCTTTATATTCACGTGTTTTTTCAATAGCAATCAAGTCTTTTGTTTCCGCAACCACACAAATAATACTGCGTTCACGTCTGTCATCAGTGCATATTTCGCAAGGATTTGAAGCGGACATATTAAAACATATATTACAATAATGAATATTTTCTTTTGCTTCAACTAAAACCTTAGAGAAATTCCGCACCTCTGAAAGCGGCATTTTTAACAAATGAAAAGCCATTCTTTGAGCAGATTTTGGACCTATTCCGGGAAACTTTTGAAAAAACTCAATTAATTGCGCTAACGGTTTTGTATATTCCATTATTAAAATAATCCGGGAATATTAATACCTGCCGGAACAATACCTTTCATTTTATCCTGCATTTTCTTTTGAGCATCAGAAACAGCCTGATTCATTGCAGAAGTAATTAAATCTTCTAATATTTCTACTGTTTCATCTTCAACAGAAGAAGGATTTTCAGCGTTTACTGCTTCTTTTGATATTTTAATTGATTTAAATTTTCCATGCCCGTCACATACAACAGTAATTGCACCGTTTGCGGATTGTCCCGTTATTTCCGTTTCCGCCAAATCTTTTTGAGCATCTTGTAATCTTTTTTGCACTTGCTGTGCTTGTTTCATCATGTTTGCCAAATTCATAGTTATAAAACTCCAATATCACATACCTATGAACACAATTATAAGACAAGCATTTCTTCTTAGCAAGTGAAAAAATTGATTATTGTGTTTGCAAAAAAAGTAAAATTTTTCCGCAAACTCCGGGGGAACGGTTTCGACACATGTTATGTGCTATCCCGCACACAACATGTATCTCACACACCTTAGGTCGGGATTAAAAAATCTCAAAAAATTGTCATTTTTTGGATTTTTCTACTCCCTCTATTCCATTAATTCGGATAAACGCATTTCTTTTTTTCTTGCTTTTTTAACAGCAGGTTTAATTTGGGTTTCATTGTTGTGTTCAAAACCGCATAATCCTACAGGGCATTTCTCGTTAGTTTCAAGCATAAATATTTCTTTCACAAAATTTATTATTTCGTTCATATTATTCCTTGCCTCTCACTATTTATTTTACCACTTTATAATTTATATAACTACTCTATATTTAATAAAGTTCATTTTTAACCCCCTGTTATGCTATATTAAATTTTATGGAGAACTATTCACAAATCAATTATAACAAGAATATGGAAATGCTTGAGCTTGCCTTTAAATATTGCAGCGAAAGTTATTCGCACGAAGATTTAATTAATGAATTATACTCTGATAACGATTTAAAAAAACAATTTTGTCTAATTGAAATAAAAAAAATAAATTCCCAAAAAGAAGCGGATATTATTGTCAAAAATTTAACTCTTCAAACAGGACCTGTAAGAGAAACTGCCGCTTATGCAATTTTAGAACTTATAAAACAGGAAGATTTCAAACCTTTTTTTCAAAAACAAGACATTATAAATGTTTTTGTTAAAGCCATAACGGATATAAATCCTTCTGTTTCCAGAAATACAATTGAGATAATTAAATACATTGATAATGCTGATTATCTTTATCACTGTATTATTAATGAGATTAATTTAACCTTGAATAAGGCTATTGATACAAGAAAAAATCATTCTTATGCCGCAAATAAAAAGAATTTCAATTTATATTGGAATCTTGAAGCAATAACAAACATTGCGGATAAAATTAATCCCAAAGATGAACTTATAACAATTTTAAAAACTTCTGCCCTGTCAAATGATTATACAATTCGTGAAAAAACCGCAAAAGCTGCTGATATATTTTCTAAAAAAAACGAAAGTTTCAAATCCATCTTAAACATACTGAGTGACGATGACAATATTTACGTTCGGAAATATTTATAAAAAGATATCTTCCGTTATGTTATAATTCTGCTGAGATGAGGAATTAATAAATGTTTTTTGTTGAATTTGCTAAATTTTTACGCTATTTCGGGAAAGATTACAGTTTCAAATTGATTTATATGCTTATTATGACATTTGTAACATGTTTTTTGGAATTTTTAGGTATTGTAATGGTTTTCCCTTTCATTATGATACTTGTAAATCCTTTCAGAGTTGTCAATAACCCTATAGCAATGCTTATTAATCAATACTTTCATATAGAATCCATTAACAGCATGATTTTGTTTATAGGTTTATTAATGGCAAGTGTAATTATCACAAAAAATTTATGCTGTATTTTTATTCAATATTGGCAAAATAAGATGATGAGCCAATGGGGGCTTGAAATTAAAGAAAAAATACTTGAATTTTTCGTTTACGCACCTTATGAAGCTGATATTCAACGCCGTGACAGCAGTGTTATCACTAAAATTACAAGTGATATCGATTATATAATGCTTTATTTTGTATCAAAAGTTATATCCTTTGTTTCAAACAGTATTGTAGTATTAATTGTATTTCTTATTTTAACGTTTATGCTTCCCATGTTTACATTAATTGCGGTATTTTTCTTTGCAGTGGCAGGGGCAATACAATCGAGTTTATTTGAAAAGTGGAGTAAAAAACTCAGTATAAAGAAATTTGCACTTACAAACGGAGCATACACTTCCGTTATAAGCAGTCTTTTATGTATCAAAGATATAAAAATTAACGGCTGCCAAAAATATTTTTGTAATCTGTTTAATTCCGTATCAAGAAAAATTATACCTTTTAATGAGAAAATCAATCTTATGCCTTTAATGCCGCAATATATTATTGAAATTATATTTATATTCACAATGATAATTTTGTGTTTCGGAATTTTAACACAGTACGGCGAAAATCCCGAAAACATACTTGTTTCCTTTGGTATTGTTGCTATTGCAATATACCGTGTTGTACCTCAAATTTATAAAAACCAAATTTTTCTAAATTATATTAATCTAGCTTTGCCGAAAGTAAGAAATCTATTTAAACTTTATGATGAATACAGTCTTTATGATTATTCAAAAAATAAAGATACAAAAGAAAAAATGAGCTTTCATAACAGCATTCTGATAAGAAATTTAAGTTATTCCTACAATAAAAAAGAGGATGTTTTACACGATGTAAACTTTGATATAAAAAAAGGAGAGTTTATAGGGATTGTAGGTTTTTCGGGAGCCGGAAAAAGTACTCTTGTTGACTGTCTTTTAGGGCTTCTTGATTATAAAGGAGACATATATGTTGATGAAAAACGTTTAAATTCTGATAATATACAATCTTTCAGAAATATTATAGGATATGTACCTCAAAAAACTAATACCATAAACGGCGATATATATACAAATGTTGCGTGGGGGATTGAAAGAAAAGAAATAAATAAAGAAAAAGTTGAAGAAGTCCTTAAAACAGCTCAATTATATGACCAACTGAAACAGACAGAAAACGGGCTTGAAATTGAACTTTCTCAAAACGGTACGGGATTATCAGGAGGACAAATGCAAAGGATAGGTATTGCACGTGCATTATACAGAGATCCTGAAATTATTGTTCTTGATGAAGCAACAGCTAATCTTGATGTTAAGATTGAAAATAAACTGACCGAAATACTTGACGGATTAAAAGGTAATAAAACTATTATTGCAATTGCACACAGGCTTTCCACCCTTGTTAACTGTGACAGGGTAGCTTATATAAAAGAAGGTACAATAATAGATATCGGAACATTTGATGAACTGTGCCAAAAACACCCCGACTTTGAAGAAATTGTTAAACTTTCAAGAATTAAGCTTAATGAAGATAATACGGATTAATTCAAAATTTCATATAATGATGAAGCCTCTTGAACGGAAATATTATTAACGGGTATTTTAATTATTTTAACTTTTATTTCCGCATCAGCCCGCACAATAGTTATTATATCGCCTTCTTTAAGCTGTTTTGCAGGTTTTGCAATAACCCCGTTAACATATATTCGCCCCTGCTCCGATACTTTATTCGCAACAGTTCTTCTTTTAATAAGTCTTGATACTTTTAAAAATTTATCTAATCTCATAACTTAATTATACAAAACAGTAAATAAATAACAATTACTTAATATGTTATTTATCTTTCAAATCTTTTATAGCTTGAATAGGCTGAAAAGCCCACGTTACCAAACCGCATAAAATTAAAGTCATTATAATTCTTATAATTGTATCAAAGGTCATTATTTTAACTCCTTTATATTCTTTTCAATTAATTTATATTAGTACAAAAAAAGAATTACATTTCTTTTAATTTTTTTTCGTCCTTATCCATTCCCTGTTTAATAAGTGATTTAATATAAGTCTGATAAGGCAGACCGAGTTTTTCAGCAATTTTCTTAGCCCGTGCTATTTCAAATTCAGACCATCTGAAATTTACTTTAGGATATTTTTTAGAAATGGAAGTTTCCGCTTGTTTAATAATTTCATCTGCATTATGAACATTACCGAACTCATCAACTAGATTTTCATTGTCATTAACAATTTCTTCCGTTGAATTTTTTAACATTTCATCAATTTGTTCTTTACTGAATTTTTCTTTCATATCCGCACAATATTAAAATTGGTTAATAAGTTTCGAGGGTTTGACAAGCACTGTTTTATGGTATAGAAACCTAGTTTTTTTGCGGTTTCTTTTAGATATTTTCATTTACATCTTTTTTATTTCATCATTTAAAGCTTTATTAAACCAGGTAAATACAACAGTTAATATTAATATCGCAATAGTTGCTACAATATCGTGAAATGTCATTTTATTTTCCTTCTATTAAATTTTTTATTTGAGATGTACAACCTTGAACATTTAATATAAATAATATGTCAAAATAAATACCAATTACAATTATAGTAAATTTAACATAATTTATATCTGACGTTAGTAACAAACCTGCTATACCGCCAGATAAAACAATAACAATATTAAAGAAATTATTTCTTAATGTAATTAAATTTTGTATTTTTAATTCTTTATCATTATTATTCATTAGTTAATTATACTACTTAGCAGCTTTTTTTTCAAGTTTTTCCAGGCGTTTTTCGAAGGCTTCATTTTGTTCGGTAAGGAGTTTGTTTTGTTCTTCAAGCTCTGTAATGCGTTTATCAAGACCGGTTATTTTAGCTGTTAAATCCTGAATTTTAGTACACAGTTCTTTTATTGAATTAACCATTGCGTAGAAAATTTCTTCTGTTCTGATTCTAAGATAGCCGTCATCGCCTTCAAATACTGAATTAGGAAATATTTTTTGCAATTGCTGAGCTATTACACCGACATGCGGAGTCTTTTCCTTATCCGCCTTGTAAGTATAATTTTTAACTTCCAGCGCATTAATTTCCTTCAACCCCGCAGTAGAGTCACCCGAAATATTTTTCAAACGTTCGTCGGACTGATTATTGTTAACACTACGTGCAATATTCTCTACGTAATTTTTTATAGAGCTACCTTCAATATACATGTCAGAATCACCACTATTAATATATAGTTTATTTTGACTTACTTTTACATTTCCGCTATCACCTAAGTTTATTGTATTGATTGTTGATAATGTAATATCCCTGCTAACTGTTATACTAGTATTGTTGCTTGTAGAATGTAATGCTATAGTACCACCATTAGTAGTGTCTACTGTAATAGCAGCATTGTTATTCCCTGTTGTAAAACCATTTGAATCTAAATACAAATATTCATTATTACTAGATGTTACCAAAGAAAACCCACTGCTATCCATTGTCAAAGCAGGTGTTTCATCATTATTTTGAATTGTTAACTTATCATTTAGAACAAGATTGTAATTGCTTAGTGTTTCTATACCAACAGAAGATGAAGAAACATCGCTAAAATCAAATAATAAGTTATCATTCATAGATATATTGTCATAGTTGTTAATACTACTAATACCGTCATAATTAAAAGCTGCATTTTGTTTATCAAAAGCATAAATACCGGCAGTTGTTGTTGTATCACTACCAAAAGTATTAGCATCAAAAGCTAAGGAAGTAGTCGTACCTGAATTTGAATTTTTTTCAAGATTGAAAACAGAATAACTAGTTAAACTCCCGACGTTTGTATAGCCATCAGTACCTAAATTTGAATAAACCTCAAATGACTGCAAGTCTTCATCTCCGTCATAAGGTCTGAATTCAACTTTCCTTGCACTTACTATCAGCTCTTTATCATTTGTAATATTACCTGAGTCATCGTCTTCTTTAGCTGTATGACCTGATATTAAAGGGTATTCACTATCATCGCCGCCGATATATAATCCGTTACTATCTTGATTACTTAAATCATTCAATACACTATTACCTGCACGGTAGCCTATACATATATTATTATCACCATCGTATAAATTGCTGCAGGCATAACTGCCTATTGCCGTATTTTGTTGATGTGCAACACCGGTGTTATACCCAAGATTAATAAGTGCTGATCTTCCAACAGCAGTATTGAATACCCCATATTGGCTGCGCCTTAAAGCCTGTGAACCAACTGCTGTATTTTGACTGCCTAATATCAATTTTTCTAAAGACAAAGCACCAACCGAGGTATTTTCAAAAGTAGCTGATGAGTCTTCTGATCCGTCGTTAGCTTTGGTGAGATTTAACAAAGAAGCATACCCTAAAGCTGTATTATAGTCGCCGTCTACATTAGAAGCCAATGCTTTTTTACCGACTGCCGTATTTCTTATGCCAACTGAATTATTTAATAATGCGAAATGACCTATAGCAGTATTTTCTCCAATATTGCCGGCACTCATACTTTGCAGTGTACCTTTGCCTAGTGCTATATTATCACTATCCATAGCCAAACGACCGGCATATTCTATCTTGTCGGTAGTAGCACCTGTACCGGGAATTGTATAAAATGCAATATGAGAATTTATAAAATTATAATACTTATCATCTGTATCTTGAGTACTCATTTTATAAATAGCTAATTTTGAAGCAGTAGATACTTTGTAATTATTACTATCACTTACACCATCAAAACTAGCTTCATAACTATTAGGAATATAACTAGAACTAATATCATCGGTCGTACTTTCACCTACAATTTCATTATTTCCTGTTGCGGTATTATCTGCGGTATCATAATCACTAATTGAATTATACCCTAAGATAGCGCCCTGGTTGCTTCCCATTCCGAAATAGGCGCTGTTGTTTTGTGTTGACCAATTCCATATATATTCACGATTAGATGACATTCTTTTTGAAAGGGTCGGTATCGCCGCAGCTAATACTATACTTATCACAAGTAATGAAATTAATAATTCTGCAAGTGAAAAACCTTTTTTTGCTTTATTCATCGCTGTTTTCTTTCCATTTTTTATAATCAAACTTAATATCTTTTATTATAATTCCCAAATTTTGCACTTTTTCATTCATGTATTTTATTAATTTTTCTTTCTCAAAATATAACTCATTCGCCGCATATGAATCAGCACATACTATGGTTAATATATTATCGGCAGAAAAATTATAAACTTTAGATAATTTGGAAAGGTTACTTCCTAAAATATCTCTCCAATAATTTTTTAATTGTTCAAGATTTTGATTTGCTTCTTGATTATATTTCAAGTCAAGATTTTTTATAATGTCTTCTAATAATTCAAAATTGGAATTATTTATTTTTTTCATACATTCCCTATTATAATATTTTTTTATTTTTTTTCAAAAATATTAATGTTTTTAAACCTCTAAAATATTTTTAACACCTGAGATTATTTTTTTGTGTATTTCTTTCTCGCTTAAAGTGCCGTCTATAGAGATAAATCCGTATTCTTTAATCATTTTTTGGTATTCTTCAAGACATTTGCCCTGATAAATTTGAAAACTCTTGTAAAAATCACTGCTTAAACCTATATCTCTGCCGGATTCCCAATAATCCAACCCCGTAGTACCTATAATCCTTTTAAGCAGAATTTCTACGGGAACATCCAAATAAAAAACCATATCAGGCTCCGGCGCATAAGAATAAAGATTTTTCAGCCAATTTATGTCATGCCCTCTTACTACATCACGGGCATAAGCGGTATAAATGTATCTGTCCAAAATAACCACAAAACCCGCTTTTAATGCAGGAAGAATAATATTTTCAAGTCTGTCAGCAAAATCAGCCGCATACAAAAGGCTAAAGGTCGTAGCATTCAAAAGATTACGCTCTTTTGCATCATTTATGGCATCAGCAATAAATTTTGATGTTTTCCATTCGCTTACCATAACCCCGTATGACTGGTCTTCTATCCACCTTTTTAAACGTTCAATCTGAGTGGATTTACCTGAACCGTCCGTTCCTTCTATTACTATAAGCAGTCCTTCATATCCGTGTTTTGATTTATATTGAGTCATTTATAAAATAATTCCTTTTCCTGCCAATATTTTTTTGACTTCTTCTCTAAAAAATACCTGTTTTTTATGAATGCTTTCATTTGCATCAATTTCAACAAGATTATATTCATCTATCATTTTATGATATTCATCATTAACTCTTTTTTGAAAAATTTTATAACTTTCATAAGGGTCATTGCTTATTTTTAAATCCATGCCCGCTTCATAGAATTTAGGAGAGCGGTTTGCGCATATCCTTTCAAGCGAAACCTCCTCAGACACTCTGAAATACAAAGTTAAATCAGGTCTTACGGCAAAGCCGTAAACTTTTCTGACCCAATCCCTGTCTACACCTCTTGCCACATCTCTTGCAAAAGCGGTATAAACATACCTATCCGCAAGCACTATAAATCCTGCCTTTAGTGCGGGTATAATAACCTGTTCCAGCCTGTCGGCAAAATCTACGGCATGCAGCAGCGAAAACGTTCTCGGGCTTAAAAGATTTTTCTTTTTAGCAAGCTTTGTAGTTTGAGATATCAAATCGGAGGAATTCCATTCCGTAAATATTACATCCTGTTTAAGCGATTTTAACCAATCCCTTAATATAACAAGCTGTGTTGATTTTCCCGAACCGTCTATTCCCTCAACACACACAAGCGTTCCGGGAAGGTTATGGGGCTGATTTAATCTTGATTTGTTCTTCATGGCTTTTTAACTTCTCTTTAACCGTCTTATATCATATCACAGCTACATTACTCAGATTTATAAATCATATCACAAACACTTCAAAATGTAACAAAATGTTAAAAGTGTAAAAGATACACGATATAAAAAATTAAACATGTGGAAACTAAGTAATATGAGGATGTTAAAAAATTTGTGTTAAATAAGTGTTTTCTCTCCCTGATTCCTCTCTCTGATATACAGTTATTGCAACCGATTGCCATCGGTTTTTTTATGCTTTCTTTGCATACATAATATAATTTTGCATACTATTGAATGATGATACTAAAAAATGTTTTTCCCTTCATCTGAATACATGTCAGACCGCATATTTTTAATATCGTTCAAAAAATTTAAATCTTTAGTATTTTTTACAAAACTTAATGATTTGTTAAATTTATCTAACGCTTTATGGATATTTCCGGGATTATATTCTTTCATGTCTAAAGCCATTTGAAGATTGGATAAGGCAAGTCTTGTCATATCTCTAAATCCGCTTGAAGCAAGCTTTAAAGCAAGGTTATTATCCATTGCGCAGTAAAATAAAGATTGCGCAATAATCAAAGGCATGTGGCTTATTAATGCAGCCGCTTCATCATGCTCTTTTGCATCAGCCAAAATAATTTCCGCACCTGTTTGAATAATAATTTCTTTTACAAGTTCAATATCTTCTTTCGTTATATCATTTGAAGGTGTTAAAACCCATTTTGCACCTTGAAACAACTCTTTAAATGAGGCATCAAACCCTGCATTCTCCGTACCTGCCATAGGGTGCGAACCTATAAATTTATATGAACGCTTTTTCTGCATTACAAATTCTTTAACACTTGCACAATCAAGGACTATACAATCAGGTGAAACAATTTCTTCAAGTTTATCAAGAATTTCAAGGGTTTTATTTATGGGAGAAGCCGCAAAGACTACATCACACAACGATAATACCGACATATCATCAGATATCTTATCTGTATAAATTTTAGCCTTTTCAATTGTTTCTTTATTTCTTGTAACAGCAAATAATTCATTGCCGCTATCCGCCAGTGCCTTTAAAATTGAACCGCCTATTAATCCTAAACTTACAATACCTATTTTCATTTTGACCTCAAAAAACAGATTAACATTTAAAATAAAAATATTAAAAATTGTTAACAAATATTCACAAATTTGCGTAGTATTAGAATATATGTAATAATACAGATAAATTAATAGTCTAACCATTCCTTTCTTGACTTATGCGGCTTTAGGTCGCATTTTATTTTGTTTTAAAAATCGGCACATACAGAAAAACCTCAGAAATTTTCTGAGGTTTTTTATATTATATGAAATTAAATCTACGCCGCAAATGGATTTGATTCTTCAAGATTTTCTAATGCTTCCATTGCAATTATACCGTCCTCTGTAAGTTCACCGTTATTTAGAGCCGCTTCCTCTTGAATTTTTGCAAGTACTTCATTTTTTAATTGTTCTGTTTGATTTTCATCACCTGCAATTTCTTCAATATTTTTTTGTTCCTGTTCTTCTTTTGCAATTTCTCTTTCAGATGGACCCGTTATAGCTTTTGTAACTTTACCTGATACCCACGAACCTAACATACCGCCTGCGAACCCGACTACAGCACCTATTGCCGTACCTATACCGGGGCATATTGCCGTTCCTATCGCTGTGCCTGCCGCTGTACCGATTTGTTGACCCGCTACAAATCCCGCCGTATCTCCTAACACTTTTACTGCTGACTTACCAAGCTGTTTCATGCCTTTTTCGTTACCAAGTTCTTTAAAAGTAGGAACAACTTCTGTCGCAAGCTCCGTAATTCCGCTGAATGCAAGCATAAAAGTCGCACCGCTTGATTTCATGAATTTGCCTAATTTTCCAAATTTACCTGCTGCTTTTGCGCCTGTTGCTGCAGCTTGTTCAGCTCCTTTTATTGCAGCTTGTTCCGCACTTTTTGCGGCTGCCTTTGATGCGGCTTTCTCTGCTTTTTGAGCAGCTTTATCTGCAAGTTTTGTTAACTTTGAACTGTTCGGGTTTGCTGCTGCCTCAGCCGCTTTTTCAGCCGCTTTTTGTCCTAATTTTGAAGCTTTTGCTTTTGATTTTACAATGTCTTTTAAGTCTGAATATGTCCTTTTTGATTCATTAGCCGTTTTTATAAAATTCCCGATTCTTTCGGTTAATTTACCTTCGCCTTTAAATATATTATTTAATGCTTTTTTATTAGTTTCGCCTAAAGCTTTCATTTCTTCACTTATAAAGCTTCCGTTAAGTTTTTTATTTCTTCTTAAAAGATTAAATAAAGGAATTCCTTCAAAGAAACTTGAACTGCTGAGGTTTTCCTTTGCCGCTCTTGTAAAAGTGTCGGGTTTCTCCGTCAATGCTTCATTATTTACATATTTTAGTAATTTTTGAATATCTTCTTTTTTTGCGGCTTCCGTCGTTTGATTTATAACATTTGATGTACTTACCGAATTTACCATTATTAATATAGTCCCCAATTCCTTTTCTACACATGTATATAAAGTATTTTTCGGTTAGAAAATTAACTTATTATTACAGTTTTTAAACTTTTGTTAAGACTATTTTAATAAGTATAATCAGGTGCCGAATTTTACCGCCCGCCCAAGTGAAAATCAATAAAACAGATGATGTATTTTTTTATAAATACGTTTAAATTTTTAAAAGAAGTGGAAAATAAAATTTATGTCAATATCATAGAATGTAAAAGAGGATATATGAAAAAAACTTTTTTAATACTTGCAATTTTTTCTTTTGTTTCAGTTATGCCTTCATTCGCATTAAAACTGATAACAAATGATAACGGTGACAGAACTGTACCTTCAAGATGCAGCGGTTATGACGGACAGGAATATATTTATGAGCAGGATTACAATTCTAATTCAGCTGTTTATAAAAAATATGACGGCTATCAAGGTGATAAATTTGAAGCCGTTTATAAACCTATATTAAGTCAGCATATTCGCAGAGAACTTGTCGGTACAACCTGGTATTACCCCGTAAATTCACCGCAGCAACAAAGTACTGATATAAATTCCAATATTACAAATCAAGAATCTGATAAGCTTTCAAAAAGCTACATTAGAGAAGCTGCTGATTATTACTACGTGGACACCATCGAAAATCCCCAAAAACCTATACCCGTAGGTTATTAGACCAATTATAACAAAACAAAAAAAACCGCCAAATCATTGACGGTTTTTCGTTTGCACATAATTTATTAAACAGCTTGTTTTGTCATATTTAAGCACTTAACAACCATATCAACAACTGTTTGCTGCTCTTCAGGCGTTATTTCAGGGAACATCGGAAGCGACATAACCATTTTTGTATCTTTTTCGGTTAACGGTAAATCACCTTCTTTATAGCCTAACGATTTATGTAATTTTTGCAAATGCAACGGAACCGGATAATATATCATTGCGCCTATGCCATTCTCCTGCAAAAGTTTATGGACTTCATCCCTGTTTTCAATTCTGATTGTGTACTGATGATAAACACAATAAGTATTATCCGCTTCTTGAGGAGTTAAAATTTCAGGATATTTAGCAAACATTTCGTTGTATCTGTAAGCATTTTCTCTTCTTTTTTCGTTCCATTCATTTATATATGGCATTTTAACCCTTAAAATAGCGGCTTGAATTTCATCCAGTCTTGAGTTAACACCTAATTCATCGTGATAATATCTTATAGCTCCGCCATGGTTTCTTAAAGCAAGAACTCTGTTATAGAGATTTTCATCATTGCATGTAATCATACCGCCGTCGCCCATACCGCCTAAATTTTTAGTCGGATAAAAACTGAAACATCCGAAATCACCGAAAGAACCGACTTTTTGACCGTCATATTCCGCACCTATAGCCTGAGCGCAATCTTCTACAACTTTTAAATTATGACGTTTTGCAATATCCATAATTTTATCCATTTCGGCAGCCTGTCCATATAAATGAACCGGAATAATTGCTTTTGTTTTAGGTGTAATTGCCGCCTCTATTTTATTTGCATCAATAGTAAAAGTATCGGGGTTAATATCAACAAATACGGGAGTTGCACCTGCTAAACCGATTGCGCTTGCAGTTGCAACAAAAGTGAAAGCCGTTGTAATAACTTCGTCGCCTCTGCCAATATCTAAAGCCCTTAAAGCTAAATGCAGCGCATCTGTTCCCGAATTTAAACCTACAGAATATTTTGTGCCTACAAAATTTGAAAATTCGCTTTGCAATGCTTTATTGTGTTTTCCTAGGATATAAGAACCCGATGCTAAAACCTCAATAACTTCTTTTTCTATCTCTTTTCCTATTTTTGCATATTGTCTTTTTGAATCTAAAATCGGAATCATATTGCTCTCCTTCTCTTCTAACTACCCTATATCTTATAGTTTAGCACATTTCAAACATACCTTTATATAATCTTTATAATTGAGTTAAAAAACCAGTTCCGAAAAATATTTAATTATTCTCCGTTTCAAAAGTCATATTTATAATCCTTATAATACCTTAATTATATAAGCTTAGATTATTCGTTAATATCTTCCTAATGGGATTTTTTAATTATAAGAAAAGTATCTGTCAAAATCCACGTCGTCAAAATTGCATAAAAGTCTGTAGACTTCATCTTCTTCATCCATTTTTTGAAACTTAAATTCGTCAAATTTCCATAATTTTGGATTAATTCCAAAAACTCTTATAATTTCTTTATCATATAAAATTTTTAATTTTTTCTTAACGGTATCAAGAGGCATTTCAAGTGATTTAGAAAGTTCAACAGCAGAAATTCCTTCTGCTCTTGAGCATTTTTCGGGCGTTAGGAACATAAGTTCCAATCCTACTTTTTTTAAATCGCTATCCTCGTATGTTTCCATTTTTACCTGCTTTTAACATCATGTTCGGCATTTTTTTAAAATACTTTAATTATTTTTTATCAGATATATTTTTTTTTATGTAATTATTGTACAATCAAAGAGAGTGGATTGGGATAATTTACATGCAGGAATACAATATTTGTTACAGTTTAGACTCGGCTTATATGGAACAGCTAAATGTTTCAATTGTTTCAATTTTAAAAAATGCGGAAGCTGAGGATAATATCAACTTTTATATTCTTGACGGGGGATTAACAAATAAAGATAAAAATGAAATAAAATTATTAAAAAATATTAAAACATTTAATATTAAATTTATTCCCGTAAATAAAGAAGATTTTGCTGTTTGTCCGTTGTTAAAAGATAAAGATTCAGAGCATAAAAATTACCACGTAAGTTTACCCACTTATTACAGATTTAAATTGCCGGATTTTTTGAAGGATTTGGATAAAGTTTTATATTTTGATTGTGATGTAATAGTAAGAAGCTCTTTAAAGAAGCTTTATAATACCAACTTAAAAGATAAAGCTGCTGCTATGGTTTTAGATGTGGAATCCAAGAAGGAAGCAAAAAGGCTTAATTTAAAAAATTATTACAATGCCGGCGTAATGCTTATTAATTTAGATTTTTGGCGCAAAAATAAAACAGAAGAGAAACTTTTTAAATTCACGGAAGATAACAAAGAAACAATATTATGGCAGGATCAAGATGTAATTAATTGTGTGCTTGCAGATAAGATTGTTAATATTAGTAAGTATTGGAATTATCAATATTTTCTGTATGATAATATAGAAAAGGATATGCTTTCAGAGTGCGGGGTTTTACATCTTGCAGGCAGATTTAAGCCCTGGCTTCTGCCGTTTGAAAATTTTGTTTATGATGAATATTACTATTATTTATCTTTCACTGTGTATTCAAATAAAATTCTTGAATATAAGCAAAAAGCGGCAGGAAAATTTTTAAAAGGTCATATAGGCGGAAATAATGCAAATATACTTATAACCGCAGCAGACGAAGACATACAAAATGTATATAATTCAATTACAAATAATTATAAATATACAGACGGAAA
>JAJQHF010000181.1:746-4035 GCA_021199975.1 Candidatus Gastranaerophilales bacterium | reverse complement strand
TTTTAATAATTAAATTTTGTAAATTATTTATAGGATTTTGGGGTGAAAATTTGATAAAATAGGGTACAATATAATTAAGCGGTGTATTTGCCATTTGGCAATACACTGTTTTCATTTTTATAGGTGTTCAAAAATTTATACATATTTGGATTATCTTTATCAAAAAATTCTTTTAATTTATAAGTTATTCCTGCATTATTTAAACTTCCTGTTTTTTTATTGTATGCAAATTTTGGCAATAGCATTTTAAAGAAAGGATAATTAGGATTATCATCCTTAAAAGCCCTGTTCACGTTGTAAGCACAAAGGTCGGTTAATTGAATAAAGTTATTGTACTGAGAATCAACAAACATAATATTCTCAATAATATTTTTAATCCCCTTCCACGAGTAACCTTCTTCAACTTGTAAAGTATGTGTCCTATTTAATATCTTTTCAATACTGTCAGAGCATTTATCCATAATTACAATAGCTTGTTCATTCGGGTGATTATAATCCATAAACAATGAAATTCTTTCCAGTAAATATTGAATAGCAAAAATATTAGGTTCGGGCTTGTTTAAGCCATAATGTCTTAATAAAGAATCTTTATTAACAACTGTGGAAATTAGTGTACATCTATTATTAACAATTATGTCCATAAGCCCAAATGAAAGTTGCTTTAACTCTTCTATAGACAAATCAGCAAGGTATTTGTGTTTTTTCCTTTCCTGTGGAAATCTTATCCAGTTTGACTTAACTTCTAACACAGGAGCTGAATTTGTCTTAAAAACTGCTGTTTTTTAACTCATTTACCTTATGATTAATAAATTTCCAATCATTTGCGTTAATACCCAAAGCATTAAATACAAAATACTTTGAACCTGAATTATAAGCAATTTCTCCAGACTCATCTATATAAAATAAAAACATGTTACCTCTTTATGCTGATTTCATTGATATTCTAACATAAAAAGGCAAACGAATGAAACAATTAACTTTACGACTTATTTTTGTTTATAATATCTTCTGTTTTTTGTAACTTATTGTCATGTACCGTAATTTGTACCATTTCTTAATTTTAACAGTTTTTATAAAGTAATTTTAAGGGACTATTTGCAAAATTAGTCCCCTTTATTCTATATCTACATTTCTAAAAACTCTAGCAACTGTTTATAAAATGTACTTATTTTCCCATCCACAATTCCTATATAAAAAGGAGTGTTCATGCTTATCCAATGTCCATGGACATCAGTAATTAATCCCTTCGCTTTTAAACGGGATATATAGCTTGCAAATAAATCGGGTTCCATATCTAAATCTGATAATAAATTTTTACTAATTTCCTCTGAAATATGAGCATTAAATGTTTCTCCAATATGTTTATTTTCTAGTTGGTTAATTTTGTATAAAATTAAAAACTCTGTATCATTTAATTCATCAATGAGATTAATATATAGTTCGTAGTCTGAATCCGATATTTTATCTTGGTAAAAAATTCCGTTAACTGTTAATTTTTTATATCGTTCTATCTTATCATTTGTAATCGCTTTTTGAATTACCTGAACAGATTTGTACAATCTTTTTAAAGATTTTACAGCATCCAAACTTTGTATATCAATTTCATTCACACCGTTTAATACATTATTAATAAAACTATCTTCATTTTTTGTTTCAATATAATTTAATGCATCTTTGCATAAATCTACAGGATTGTTAAAATTTGCAACCATCCTACCAGCTTTAAGTAAATACTCTGTAATAGTATCTTTCAATGTTTTACGAATTAATTCAGTCATTATTATTTGCTTTTTGTTTTAATTTGTATCACCAGTATATTGTTATACCATTATCTATTGTATTTTAAATATGATTTAAATAATTAATAAAGTATTAATTATTTAAACGTTAGCTATATTTTAAACAAAATTAATTTTTAGCTTATTGTAAAACTCATCCATTTTATTTGCAACCTGTGCTTCTTTTGACTTGATTATATGAGAGTACGTATTCAGAGTTATATTCTTATCTGCGTGTCCTAAGCGGCTGCTTACGGTTACAATGTCCTCACCTGCCGAAATTAACAAGCTTGCATTTGTGTGGCGGAGTTGATGAAATGTTATTTTAGGCAAGTTATGTTTTTCTATAAATTTCATAAACCACTTATATGGAAGATTGGGGCTTATTGGTATACCGTCATCATGAAGAAATACATAAGGATAATTTTTCCAAGCTGTTCCCAGTTTGAGCTTTTGCTTAACTTGCTGATTTCTGTATTGTTTTAATAACGTTATTACTGTTTTTGAGGCTGTTATAGTTCTTGTTCCTGCGTCCGTTTTTGGACTACCTTCTATTGTTCCATACTTCATAACATAATGTCTTTGTTTATTTATACATACAGTCGAAGTTTCAAAATCTATATCACTCCAGCACAATCCTGTAACTTCGCCCCTTCTTAATCCTAAATCAAGCGTAAGATAAATCATTGTAGTATACATTAAGGGTTCTTCATTTAAAGCACTTAGCATTGTTGCAATTTGTATATCGTCATAATACTTTACTTTTGATTTTTGGACTTTTTTCATATCAATGCGTTTTATAGGATTATCTTTTATGATGTTCCATTTTACAGCAGTTGATAAAATTGACCCTATTATTCCAATGTGGTTGCGTATACTTTTTTCTGAAAGCTTTCTTGAATTTATACATCTAAACATTTTATTTATATCAATTTTATAAAACTCACAAATTTTTTGAGCGGTTCTATAATCAGTGCTTTTGCCTAATTTTAACCTTTTGCAGGTTTTAAATGTTACACCTGTTAATTTTTCTATTTCAGAAGCTGAGTATGAAGTAAGAAAATTTATTAATTTTTCAGAAGGTGCATATTTGCCATCTAGTCTGATGTTATCTTCTTTAAGATTATGGTAAAACGTCATAATGTGTGTTGGTTGCAGTTTTGCAAGTTTAATGTGTCCGATTGCAGGCAATATTCTTTCATTTAACTTAGTTTTATAGGATATTAATGTTGCAGGAGCTAGATTTATTGAAGCGTAGTCGCTAAACCACTTTTTCGTAAATTCTGCAAAGGTTATTTTTTCTCCGTCTAAATATGTTCCATTCAGGACTTCTTGCTCAAACAGTATCATTTGCCGATTTAACTCTTTTTCAGCTTGTCTTTGTGTTAAGCCATTATCAAGCTTAATTGTTTTTCTTTTGCGTAATTTCTTGCCCTTGGAATCGTAACCTTGACAAATTACCAATCTGTAAGTATAAGCTGAAATTTTTTCATAATATGCCATTAATTACC
>JAJQHF010000181.1:0-736 GCA_021199975.1 Candidatus Gastranaerophilales bacterium | reverse complement strand
ATCATCAGTTTTAGAGTAAAATGCTCGTATTTTCTTAATTTCACATGCAAGGTATGTGTTTTATACATTTTAAATAGTGTTCATTAAAGTCTTTACAGCCACAATCAGTTATAATTCGTCCAAACATTGGATATTTTGCCATGATTTTTTGAGCCGTCTTATTACCTTCTTCATCATTATCAAGGTATAAATAGAACTTTTTGTACCTTGAAAAATCTGCCTGAGAAATATATTTCAACAAAGATTGAACACCATTTGACGGAGTTGCAATGTGATAGTATTTTATCTGTTTTTGTTCCCAGAGGTGTTGATATAGTGCATATCCGTCGAAATAACCCTCTACAACTGCTAATATTTCCTAGTCGGTTTATAAGAATTAATCATTGCAAGTCCTGTAGGAGCACCCTTTTCACGTGTTAAGCCATTTTTATTGAAATCAAATGGTCTGTATTCAAATCCTAAAATAATGTTACTGTGCTCTGTTGAATATTTGAAGGCAGGTATTACCCAACGTTTTTTATTTTCATCAACTCCAATTTTAACAAACCTTGCTGTAGTTCTTGTTATTCCTCGTTTATACAGTAACTGGCGTAAACGAATATCTGACCTCAAAAGTGTTTCATTACAATTTTGCATATATGCACTAAAATTTATTTGTTTCTGTACTGTATAAAACCGTTTAAATTTGTCATAGCTGTTATAAACCAAATCATCAGGTTTTATTAAAGTAAAATTT
>JAJQHF010000277.1 GCA_021199975.1 Candidatus Gastranaerophilales bacterium | reverse complement strand
TGAATTGAATATGAATCTTTTTATCAGGAATTTTAAAAACCAATGTAAAAACATAATCAAAGCAATCCAATCCTAAGTTTTTGCAGCCGTTATCGGTTGATTCTCTTTGTAATTCTTTTAGAACCGGTTCTTTTGGTTCAAATAGTATTTCATAAAAATCACAATCATCTTCCGGAATAAATCCTATATAATCTTCAATTTCACAATTATTTAGTAAAAATTGATTATTTTCACAGGATTTATAATTATGATCAGTGCGTAAAAAATATTCAAATAATGTTTTTTGGGAAAGATTAAATTTTATTTCCGTATAAGACCTGCCAATATAATTACAATATTCAACAATGCCGGCTGGAGCATCCTTAAATATAATGTAAAAACCTTCATACAGACTATCATTGATAATATAGCCTTTCAAAATATTTTCCGTTGTATAATCTTGAATATTTACAGTCATCATTGTTATCTTTTTTGCTACATTATAACATTATTACGTAAAAAGTATTATAATATTTTCAAAAAGGAATATTTAATGAAAATTCTAAAAATTTCATTTTATTTACTGCCGGTTTTATTAATATTATTTGTTTTATTACTATTGTTAATAAATTTCTCGTTCTTTAGAAACCTGAATATAAAAGAAGCCGATGTCCGTACTCAAATAAATAAAGAAGAAGCGGAACTTAACCTAAAATATTATCCGTTATTGTTATATATTGAACAATATAATAAAGATTACGGTTTTTATCCGGAAACCGTAAAATCACAATTTGACAATATAAAAGGAGAATATTTTGAGGGATATAAATATAAACCTTGCAAAAACAAAAAATGTTACCTTTTGGAAATTTATCCAAAGAATGGTCCGATTGAGTATTATACTCCGAATGTGCTTTATTCTTGGAGAAAAGGTGATGGTATAGAAGACGGTTTTTTAGATAACGAACACTATTATCAAGCCGGAAAGAATTGGTATGCAGTGCATTACGATTATCATACACGATACAAAAGAAACTCCGGATAATTTGCAGGGTGCAATTTTTTGCACCCTACCACTGTGCGGAATACAGGCATAAAATATCACTTACCGGAACTTTCAGAGAATTTGAAAGCTCAACAATTTTTTTAACAGTCAGATTTTGTTCTCCCCTCTCAACTTTACCTATATAATTTGTATGTACACCCGCTATTTCCGCAAACCTCTCCTGTGATAGCCCGAGTTTGGTGCGTTCAATTCTGAAATTTAAGCCTATTTTCTTCAAAACATCTTTATAATCCAGCATAAAATCTATATTATACTATTGACAATGTGTATTCTATACTATTATAATAGTGGATAACTGGTAAAAATAAAATTCTTAAGTGTGAAAATAATGTCTGATTTTAAAAGAAAAATAAAAGCATTTACACTGTCGGAAGTCCTTATAACTCTTGTTATAATCGGAATTATTGCAGCGATAACAGTACCCGCGGTCGTAAATAATTATGTCGAGCAATCAACCGTATCAAGAGTAAAGAAATTTTATTCCACAATGTCAAATGCCATAAACAGTGCAATAGCATTAGAAGGTCCCGTTGATACCTGGGATTTGAAAGCGGACTCGGGAAATTATGATTCCGCCAGTGCAATAAAATTTGCAAATTACATTAAGCCGTATTTAAATGTTATGGTTGATTGCAAAACAGATATTCCAAATAACTGTATGGATGGAGAAATCGGATATACAGGTTTAAATGGCAGCACTACATCTGACGTGACAAGTTATATTACAGGTACATATTTTTATAGAATGATATTAGCCGACGGCAGTCTTGTTTGGTTAAGAACTAACGGAGATGGCTGCACAAAAATGTCGGGTGCTTATTCAAAAAATATATGTGCCGAAATATGGTTTGATATAAACGGAAGTGATAAAAAACCCAATAAACTTGGCAAAGATACTTTTGATACAAAAGTAAGAGCATACGGTCTAGTTCCTAATGAGGACAGCAATGATTGTTATACTTCAAGTAGCGGCTGGACTTGTATAAGGCATATTCTTCAAAAATCCAATATGAAATACCCGAGCAACAAATAAAATAGGCAGAGTAGCAACAGGGTGCAATTTTTTGCACCAAAACAATTCAAAAATATTACATAATATTCATACAAAAAGAAGGAGATTGTTTTTATCCCCTTCTTTTCTATTTGAATTAATTATTTTATTTAATTAACTCTCCGACAGCTTTAAAGACAGCCATGCGTTTTGCGGCATCTTTTTCGGCTTGTTCATATAAAGCTTGCGCTTCATCCGGGTTTGTTTTTAATAATGACTTATATCTGCCTTCCGACTTAATAAAGTCTTGATAGCTTTCTTTCGGATCTTTTGCATCCCAGCTGAATGGCTGTTCATTTGCGGGGTTATATCTGTATAACGGGAAATAACCCGCATCAACAGCACGTTTTTGTTCGGTCTGTGTTTTGCTCATATCGATACCGTGAGCTATACAAGGTGCATAAGCAAAGATGATTGAAGGTCCATCATATGCTTCTGCTTCCCGGAATGCTTTTAATGTCTGCATTCTGTCAGCACCCAAAGCAACGGAGGCAACATAAACATAACCGTAAGACATACTCATCAAGCCCATATTTTTCTTATATGTTTTCTTGCCGCCTGTAGCAAACTTGGCAACAGCACCTGTAGGTGTGGATTTTGATGCTTGACCGCCGGTATTTGAATAAACTTCGGTATCTAAAACAAGAACATTTACGTTTTTGTTTTGAGCAAGTACGTGGTCAATACCGCCGTAGCCGATATCATTTGCCCAGCCGTCACCGCCTATTATCCATATTGATTTATCCGTAAAGTAATCTTGTAATTCTCTTACTTTTGCTAAATCAGGACATGGCGCATCTTTATATTTAGCAATGACAGCTTTTGCATTTTCTTGTGCTGCAATAGCCTCAGGGGTTTTGGAATTATCAAAGTTTGCCAAAGCTCCTTCTAATGCCGCTTTTAAATCAGCAGGAGTTTTTTCGTTTGCAATAACTTTTTCCGCATAGGTTTTTAAAGTATCTCTGTTTTGGTCAACAGCTAATCTCATACCAAAACCAAATTCGGCATTATCTTCAAACAATGAATTTGCCCAGGCAGGACCTCTTCCTTCTTTTGTTTTTGTATAAGGAATAGTCGGGAACGTACCTGAATATATAGACGAACACCCTGTAGCGTTTGCAACAATTGCATTTTCACCGAACAATTGAGAAACTAATTTAACATAAGGAGTTTCTCCGCAGCCGGCACAAGCGCCTGAAAATTCAAACAACGGTTTTCTGAGCATTGCACCTTTAATTGTTTTTGTGGTATTTCTGCCCATTACGTTGTCTGGAAGTTCATCAAAGAATTTTTCATTAACGCTTTCGCAAGCTTCTTCTTCTTTTTCAATTGTAGACCAGGTTAATGCTTTCTTTTCAGGATTTTTATTAGCAGGACACTGGTCTAAGCATACGCCGCAGCCTGTACAATCCTTGCAATAAACTTGAACTTTGAAGTGTTCGCCGTTTGCATTTGGTTTTGCTTCAATTGTGTTAAATGATTCAGGTGCATTTGCAAGATTTTCTTTTTCAACTAATTTTGTTCTTATAGCTGCGTGAGGACAAGCAGATGCACAAACACCGCATTGTAAGCAGTTTTCACTGTTCCAGTGAGGAACTCTCGGTGCAATGCCTCTTTTTTCCAAACAAGCAGTACCTGTCGGAATAACACCGTCAATACTCATTGCAGACACAGGGATGTCGTCGCCTTTTTGTCTCATAGAAGGTTCAATAACTTTCTTTGCAAATTCATCAGCATTATCAGGTATTAATTTAACTTCTTCTATAGAGCAAACTCCATCTAATGAAGATGGAATAATAACTTCCTGACAAGCATCAACAGCTGCATCAATTAAAGCTAAGTTCATATTAACAACATCATCGCCTTTTTTCTTAAAGGTTTTAATTGTCATTTCTTTCATACCTTCATAAGCCTGTTCAAAAGGAATAATGCCTGATACTTTAAAGTAAGCAACCATCATAACGGTATTTGCGCCTTTTCCTCTTAATCCGGGCTGCTGTTCGATTAATTTTTCAGCATCAACATTATAGAATTTAATTTTCTTATTAATAATAGTTTCCTGCATATCTCTTGTTAAGTGAGAGAACGCTTCTTCTTTTGTATAAGGGCTGTTTAATAAGAAAGTACCGCCTTCTTTTATGCCTTTTAACAAGTCATATCTGCCGACATAAGCATGAGTCGAGCAAGATACAAAATCGGGTGCGGTAATTAAATATGTTGATTTAATCGGTTTATCGCCAAATCTCAAGTGAGAAACTGTTACACCGAAAGATTTCTTTGAATCATAAGCAAAATATGCCTGAGCATCTTTATCTGTATATTGACCGATAATCTTAATAGAGTTCTTATTTGCACCAACAGTACCATCTGAACCCAAGCCCCAAAACATGCAGTTTGTTGTGCCTTCGGGTTCTGTTACAATTTGTTCTTCAATTTTTAAAGATTTGTTTGTAACATCATCTTCAATACCTACGGTAAAACCGTGGAAGCCGTTATTTTCAGCATGTTTAAATGCAGCCAATACCATAGAAGGTGTAAATTCTTTTGAAGATAAACCGTAACGTCCGCCTATAACTCTGATATCTTTACCGCCTAATGCCGCAACTACATCCAAATATAACGGTTCACCTATTGAACCGGGTTCTTTTGTTCTGTCTAATACGGTAATACGTTTAACTGTTGCGGGAAGTGCATCATTAAAGCGTTTTACATCGAACGGTCTGTATAATCTTACTTTAACCAAACCGTATTTTTTGCCTCGTTTTGTATTTAGGTATTCAATTGTTTCTTCAATAGCTTCACAGCCTGAACCCATTGCTACCATAACATCCGTAGCATCAGGTGCGCCGACATAATCAAACGGATGATACTGTCTGCCCGTAACTGCCGCAACTTTATCCATATACTCCTGAACTATATCAGGAACAGCATTATAGTATTTATTAACAGTTTCACGACCTTGGAAATATACATCAGTATTCTGAGCGCCGACCTTGCAAACCGGAGCTTCAGGTCTTAAAGCTCTTTGTCTGAATTCTTCAATATATTTAGGTTCAACTAATTTAGCAATGTCTTCATATGAAATTTCTTCAATTTTATGAACTTCATGAGATGTTCTAAACCCGTCAAAGAACTGGAGGAAAGGAACTTTTGCTTTATAAGTTGCGAGATGTGCAACCAAAGCTAAATCCATTTCTTCTTGAACGGAGTTAGCAGCTAACATAGCATAACCTGTATTACGGCATCCCATAACGTCCGTATGGTCGCCGAAAATAGCTAATGATTGAGCCGCTAATGCTCTTGCTGCAACGTGTATAACAGATGGAATCATTTCCCCCGCAACTTTATGCATAACAGGAATCATTAATAGCAAACCTTGTGATGCAGTGTATGTAGAAGTTAATGCACCTGCTGCAAGTGAGCCATGTACAGCACCTGCTGCTCCTGCTTCCGATTGCATTTCCGCAACTCTTACTTCTTTTCCCCAAATATTCTTTTTGTGTTGTGATGCCCATTCATCAATCCACTCACCCATTGTGGATGAAGGAGTAATAGGGTAGATTGCCGATACTTCGCTGAGCGCATAAGCTATGTGAGCTGCAGCGTAATTGCCGTCAACCGTAATTGTTTTTTTTGGCATTTTAAGACCTCCATGCTCTCTTTTTATTTTACATATTCCATTTGTTTAACTACTAAAAATGTACTTCAAATATACGAAAATTACAAATTAAAAGACAAATGAAGATTTATTCCTTAAATTAATCATAAAAAAAAGCCGTCTATCTAAGGCGGCTACTAGACTTTTGGGGAGGGAGGTTTATGGGCTTAATGCCCTTGACATTATTATTTATCGGTATTTATTTTTAAAACTTTAGTTATTTGTTTAATTTTTTTTTTAAAAAAATCAAAAAATCTGTAAAATCAACTGTTTACAGCTTAACATTTCTTAATTCTTTTTTATTTATTATACCTTTGGTGTTAATTGCTGCACTTCCATTTTGAACACGGTTAATTGTTAAATATTGCCAAATAAGATATAATCAGCTTGTATCAGGTAGATTAAGGAATTAAATGAAATTCGTCATATATGTATTTACAGTCATTTTACTGATTATAGTGCTTGGTAATTACTCATTAAATTTTCATTTTGAAAATTCAAAAGCAAATGCACAAATGCAGGTTCAAACACTCAGTTCGGGCGACATTCAAAATAAATACTACGATTCTATAAATACAAATTCATCTAAAAACGAATCTGAAAAGGTTGATACAGACAATTGTTGTACTCCCGTAAAAGGTTTACAAGGAATTACAGATATAAAAGTAAACAGTCCTTCGGCTCTTAGTTATACAACTAAGTATTATGTTTATAATTTAAGAAAAATGTATGTACAAAAATCTATATTCGCAAATAATAATTATAATCCTTCTGAGGAAGTTTTCGGGCAGATAGTTGATAATAAACCCTGGATAGCATCAAATTCATTATTCGATGATAAGCCTTTGAGAACTGACGGGACCTCTGAAGAAACCAGGTTTATAAATAATCCGGCTGTACTTGCAGCTGTTCAAGAAAATTACGGAACTTATAATCCTAATTCTACAAATTTAGACTCAATTTCATCTGATCCTGACGTACAGTATATTCCAAGAAAAATTCAATATGACAGCAATAAAAATGAAATTACGGTTGAATATCATATACCGAATTACCCAAAAGAATATGTTGTTAAAAGCATTTCACTAAAAGGTATAAATGCAAGAGATTTTGGGTATAAATATGCTTTTATTGATGTTTCAAAATCAACTTTGGGTATGAGGTTTTTAGAATCCGATAATATTTCAAATCAAATTATTGAATTTAAAGACTTTATACATTTAGGCGGCGCCTGCGGAGTTGAAGGCGGCTGTAACAACGGTTCTCCCAAACAGCCTATGCTTGAATTTGAACCTTATTTTAAATCATCAAACGCAGAAGGAGAAATATATATAAAATTTTGGCGTAATAAACCGTTTTCTCCTTTAAAAGCCCCTGATATTACGGAAAAAATAGTTTTAAAGAAATAGCTCTCATTTATCACATTGAAAGGTAATTAATTCGTTTAAAAACAAAAAAGCGGTATTAATTATTCGGAAATATAAATATCCATTAAGTTTTGGTTAATATGAGAGTTAACAGCTGATTTTTGACAAGGGAAAACAGAAAGTTTTACGGCCAGTTCTTCAACTGCTTTATTTTTTGTTTTGGAAGAAAGAGCTGTTAAATATGCGGGGATTGAAAGATACATCATAAAAAGAAGGAGAATAAAGGAGATTATAAACCTTATTTTTAATAACTTTGTCTTATTCTGAATTTCTTTATATTTTAATGTAAGAAAAATCATATAATTAATTGCAATTATGCCTGCATATGCAGACAGATAAAGAAACCCGTTTTCTGTTAATGCCTGAATATAAGAAACCGCAAATATTTTTTTATAACAAACATAAGAAATCAAAGGCATAATTACAAAAGCAGCTATCAAAACAACAGCTGTTTTTCTTTTGTCCATTTCTTGATATAACAAAAAGACATGAATAATAAACAGCGGAATTAAAGCGGCTGACAGTGTAAATAAATTTATATATATTAAAAATAAAGAGCTGTTCATTATCTATATTATCTTATTGAATCCTTCATTTCTTTTACATAATTATAAACATATTCGGGCGAATTTTGACCATATTTTTCAATAATTTTTACAATTGCGCTTCCGACTATTACACCATCAGAAATACTTGCGAAGTGTTTAGCCTGTTCGGGGGTGTTAATGCCGAAACCAACTGCACAGGGTATTGAAGTCGATGTTCTTATTGTTTTTATAATAGAGTCAACATCTGTTGTAATTTCGTTTCTTATTCCGGTTACACCCATTGAAGAAACTACATATATATAACCCTTTGCATTCTTCGCTATCATTTTAATTCTGTTATCCGAGGTAGGTGCAATTAAAGAAATAATATCAATATCGTATTTATCCGCAATATCTTTTACTTCCTCTTTTTCTTCAAACGGCATATCGGGAAAAATAATTCCATCTACACCGGTTTCTTTGCATGTTTTAAAGAAATTTTCATAACCATAGTTAAAAACGGGATTTAAATAGGTAAGAAAAACTATGGGAATTTGCGTATTTTTTCTGATTTCTTTTACCGTTTTAAAAATCTTATTTAAAGAAGTATTTGCTTTCAGCGCTCTTAAATTTGCAGATTGAATAACAACACCTTCCGCTATCGGGTCGGAAAACGGGATACCTATTTCTATGAGGTCGGCGCCTGCTTTCTCCATTGCATATATACATTCTTTTGTTGTTGTTAAATTCGGGTCACCCGCTGTTAAAAACCCGATAAATGCTTTCCCTTTTTCAAATGCTTTATTTATATTACTCATTGATAATCCTTCCTCTGTATTTTGCTATAGAAGCAGCATCTTTATCACCTCTGCCTGACAGACATATTATAATAATTTCATCTTTTTTCATTTTCGGTGCAAGTTTTTTTGCATAAGCAACGGCATGTGCGCTTTCTATTGCAGGAATTATACCTTCTTTTCCCGATAAATATTCAAATGCTTCAACCGCTTCATCATCCGTAATCGGAACATATTTTGCCCTTCCCGTTTCATTTAAATATGCGTGTTCCGGACCTATTCCGGGGTAATCCAAACCTGCCGATATAGAGTATACAGGCATAATTTGACCGTTTTCATTCTGACAAAAGAGTGATTTCATACCGTGAAATATTCCCATTCTGCCTTTTGCTATTGCGGCAGCGTGTTTATCCGTATTTATACCGAGTCCTGCCGCCTCACAGCCTATAAGCTTAACTTCCTTATCATTAATAAAATTATAAAACATACCCATAGCATTGCTTCCACCGCCGACACATGCCATTACGACGGAGGGAAGTCTGCCCTCTGCTTCCAGTATCTGTTTACGAGCTTCTTTACTTATTATGCTTTGAAAATCTCTTACTATTGTCGGGAAAGGATGAGGTCCCATAACAGAACCCAGTACATATAAGGTATCTTCCGTTCTTGAAGCCCATTCTCTCATTGTTTCATTTACAGCATCTTTCAAAGTCTGAGTACCTGAAGTTACTGCATTGACTTTAGCGCCTAAAAGTTCCATTCTGTATACGTTTAGAGCCTGTCTTATCGTATCTTCTTTTCCCATAAAGATTTCGCATTCAAGCCCCAAAAGAGCCGCCGCTGTTGCAGTTGCAACACCGTGCTGTCCTGCTCCCGTTTCGGCTATAATCCTTTTTTTGCCCATATATTTCGCTAAAAGCGCCTGACCTAAAACATTATTTATTTTATGTGAGCCTGTATGATTTAAATCCTCACGTTTTAGATAAATTTTCGCTCCGCCTAAATCTTCTGTCATATTTTTTGCAAAATATAATAAAGAAGGACGACCTGCGTAGTTTTTTAATAAATCGTTGAGTTCTTTATTAAATTTTTCATCATTCTTATATTTTTCATAAGCATTTTCCAAATTAATTATTTCATTCATCAAAACTTCGGGGATGTACTGCCCGCCATAGTTTCCGAACTTTGTTTTACTCATTGTTATATCCTTTTATAATTTGTATTATTTCTTTAATTTTATTTTTATCTTTTCTTCCGTCTGTTTCAACACCGCTATTTATATCTACACAATAGGGTTTAACCGTCTTTATGGCTTTTAATACATTTTGAGCATTTATACCGCCTGCCAAAAAGATTTTTTTATCAGTTTTTGGAATTATTCCCCAATCAAAAGTCTTACCGGTTCCGCCAAAGGAATTTTCACTTATTGAATCTATTAATATGTAATCCGCAATTGTTGAATTTATATTGTCTTTTAAGTTGTTCTCTGCTTTTAATGCTTTTATTATTGGAATATTTACTTTTGTCTTTAATTCTTTTATGTAATTTTCATTTTCTTCTCCATGAAGCTGGATTAAATCAATAATTCCTTCTTTTACGGCATAAATAATATTTTCAATATTTTCATCAACAAAAACTCCGGCTGATTTAATATTTTTATTTAATATTTTTTTCATTTCAAGAGCTTGTTCATAAGAAATTTTTCTTTTGCTTTTTGAAGCGAATATAAAACCGATAAAATCCGGCATGGTTTCATTTACATATTCAATATCATTTAAATTCATTAAACCGCAGATTTTAATTTTCACTGATTTCTCCTTTTAAAATTTGGAGTTCTCTTTTTTTATCTTTTGATTTCATAAAAGTTTCACCTATTAAAACCGCATTTACATTATTTTTAATTAACTCGTTTATTTGAGAATGTGTTTTAATTCCGCTTTCGGAGACAAATAAAATATTATCTGGAACAAATTTTCTTAGATTAATACTGTTTTGAATGTTCACTTCAAAATTTTTTAGATTACGATTATTAACCCCTATTATTCTTGCATTTGCATTGATTGCTTTTTTAATTTCGATTTCATCATGAGCCTCGACAAGACAAGAAAGTCCTATATCTTCCGCAATTTTTATAAATTTTGCAAGTGTTTCAGTATCGAACAGCGAACAAATCAGAAGAATTGCACTTGCACCTATTGTTTTGGCTTCATATATTTGAATTTCATCAATAATAAAATCTTTTCTTAAAACAGGGATTTTAACCGTGTTTGCTATTTCTTTCAAATATTGAGTGCTTCCAAGAAAAAAATCCGGTTCCGTTAATACAGAAATTGCACTTGCACCTGCTCTTTCATATTCTTTTGCAATTTTAAGATACGGAAATTCCTCTGCTATTATTCCTTTTGAAGGAGAAGCTTTTTTTACTTCGCATATAAAAGCAGGAGTTTCATTTCTTAATGCTTTTTCAAACGGAAAATCATTTTTATTTAAGTTTAAAGCGGCTGTTTTTAAATCCTGCATATTTATACTGCATTTTAATTTTTCAACTCTTATTTTTGTTTTTTCAACTATATTATCAAGAATATTCATTTTAAACCTCATTGGTAATTAATATATATTTATTTAATTTATCAAGCACCATGCCCGATTTTATAAGATTTTCGGCTAAGAATATTCCTTCTTTTATTGAAGCTGTTTTTTTAAAGGTATAAAAAGCCAAAGCGGAATTTAAAACAACTATATCTTTTTTAGCGCCGTTATCTTTACCTGAAAAAATATCTTTTATTATTCGGGCATTATCTTTTGCATCGCCGCCTTGAATATCACAAAGCTTGCATTTTTTCATCCCGAAGTCTTCAGGATTTATTTTATAGTTATTTATTCTGCCGTTTCTTGCTTCTGATATCATTGTAGAGGAAGTAACAGAAGCTTCATCCAGCCCGTCATCGCCATGGACTACAAGCACATTTTCAACACCGAGATTAGAAATAACTTTAGCAAGAGTCTCAACCAAATCTTCATCAAAAACTCCGAATAATTGTGATTTTGCACCGGCGGGGTTTGTTAAAGGACCTAAGATATTAAATAAAGTTCGAGATTTTACCATTTTTCTTGCATTTGCCGCATATTTCATTGCAGGGTGATGGTTTTGTGCAAACATAAAACACAAATTGAGTCTTTTAAAAATTTCTTTTTCCTTTTCGGGTGTATTATTAATATTAATTCCAAGCGCCTCAAGTACGTCAACGGAGCCTGCTTTGCTTGTTAAAGCTCTGTTGCCGTGCTTTGCTACAGGCACTCCGCCTGCTGCGGCTACAAAAGCGGAGGCGGTTGAAATATTAAAAGTATTGCACATATCCCCGCCCGTTCCTACTATATCAAGCGTATTATAAGTATCAAGGTTTAATGCAATACACTTTTCTTTCATAACCTTTGCCGCTGCCGTTATTTCTTCAACAGTTTCTTTTTTTTCTCTTAACAGCGTTAAAAATTCCGCAATTTCTTCATCACCGGCTAAACCTTGCGTTATCTCCTCCATTACAAGTTTCATTGTTTCATATGAAAGATTTTGCTTTTGCGCTGTTTGTTTTATAGCATCTTTTATCATATTCCCGCCATTTCCAAAAAATTCTTTGCCATAATTTTTCCCGTAGGAGTCAATATTGATTCAGGGTGAAATTGAAGCCCGAAAACGGGATATTTTTTATGCTGAACCGCCATTACAACATTATCCTCCGTCCTTGCTGTTATTTTAAGACTATCGGGGATTGTATCAATATCGGCGGCAAGTGAATGATACCTTGCTGCTGTGATTATTTCAGGCATGTTTTTAAATATGGGGCAATTTGTATCAATTTTTACATCAGAAGTCTTACCGTGCATGATTTCTTTTGCATAAGTAATTTTTGCGCCAAAAACTTCACAAATTGCCTGATGTCCCAAACAAATACCCAAAATCGGTTTTTTACCTGTAAAATATTTTATAACTTCTTCACATATACCTGCATCTTTAGGCTTCCCCGGTCCGGGGGAAATTATTACGGCTTGAGGATTTAATTTCTCTATTTCTTCAATTGTTAACTCATTATTTCTTATAACTTTTATATCAGGATTTACCTCTCCTATTAATTGATAAAGGTTGTATGAAAAACTGTCATAATTATCTATTAATAAAATCATAAAACCTCCTGTGAAGATTTAAGAGCATTCATTATTGCTTTGGATTTGTTTGCACACTCTATATATTCATTTTCGGGGATACTGTCATAAACAATACCTGCACCGACTCTTACAAATACTTTATTATTCTTCTTAAAAGCAATCCTTATGGCAATACAGGTATCTAAGTTACCCGAAAAATCAAGATATCCTATTGCACCTCCATATATGCCCCTTTTATTGTTTTCAAGTTCATTAATTATCTCACATGCCCGTATTTTCGGCGCTCCTGACAGAGTTCCCGCAGGAAGTACAGAACCTATTGTATCTAATTGTCCTTTATCCTCTCTTATTTCGCCTGTTACTTCTGAACCTATGTGCATAACATGAGAAAAACGTTCAATTGTCATATATTTTTCAACTTCAACACTGCCGAATTTTGAAATTCTTCCGATATCGTTTCTTCCCAAATCAACCAGCATGTTATGTTCAGCAAGTTCTTTTTTATCTGATAAAAGCTCTTTTTCAAGCATTTCGTCTTCTTTTTTTGTTAAACCTCTTTTTCTTGTTCCTGCAAGAGGGAAGGTATACAACTTGCCGTTTTCAAGTTTTACAAGGGTTTCAGGCGATGCTCCCGCTATCTCTAAATCGTTGCTGCCGAAATAAAACATATACGGCGAAGGATTTATTGTTCTCAAGGTTCTGTATGTATTTAACAAATCACCTTCATAATCTGCATCAAACCTGTTTGATAATACAACCTGAAAAATATCCCCTTCTTTTATATAATCTTTTGCTTTTTCCACCATTGCGCAAAATTCATCTTTATTAAACAAGGCTCTAAAATCCGATTTTAATCTGCCTTTTTTTATTTCATAAGGTTTTCCGTTTTGGATAAGGTCTTTTAATCTTTCAAGCTCTTTAATTGCTTTTGCATAGTTTTCTTTTAAGTTATCGGTTTTTATATTTACAATTAAAATTATTTTCTGCCTTACGTTGTCAAACGCTATAATTTTATCAAACAACATTAAATCAATATCTTTAAAATTTTCTTCATCATTTGCATCAAGATTTAACTTAGGTTCATAATATTTTATAAAATCATAAGAAAAATAACCGACCAATCCCCCTGTAAACGACGGAAGATAATCAAATTTAGGACTTTTATGATTTTCAAGAATTTCTTTTATATAATCCTGCGGAGTACTCGTATTAATCACTTTAACTCCGTTCTTATCCTTTATTTTCAATTCATTATCTCTGCAAGTAATTTCCGTTGAAGGTTCAAATCCCAAAAAAGAATAACGTCCTATTCTTTCCGCTTTTTCAACACTTTCAAGCAGAAAACAATGTTCCTCCTGCTGTTTTAAAATTCTTAAAACTTGTATAGGTGTTGTTATATCAGAAAACATCTCTGTTGAAACAGGCATATATTTATAATTTTTACATATTTTTTCCGCTTCCTTTATATCCGGCTGAAACATAATAAATAACTCTCTTTCTAATTTATGTTAACACAGTAAAACGAATGAAGAATTTTGTAAACAACAAAATCCGGCATTCACATGTCAACAAATCGTAAATATGAGAGCAGTTCTAATTTTTATTTAAAAAAACAAAATTAAAATCTGTCAATACGATTGTCAACTTTGACAGGACACCATGCCCATTCTTTAAAACCGAAGGAGAGCCAACCTGCAAAAAGGACTATAACAGCTTCAACGAAATTCAAAATACCTTTATTCATATTCATATATTACCTTCCCTTTTGCTTAAACATTGCCTTGTTATTTTAACTCATTTTTTTAAATTTTGCTAGTGTCTTCTTTACATTTTTTAAAATATACCGCTTGATAAAAAATTATGTTTTAAATAACATTTATATGTTGTTTTACAAAGGAAAGAAGGTAAAATTATGTCTAGAAAACCTGTTATTGCCGGAAACTGGAAAATGCACAATTTACAGCAGGAAGCAATTGATTTAACAAACGGAATTATGCAGGAGTTAAAAAGCGAAGATAAAGCTTTGCTCCCCGAAGTTATTATAGCTCCGACATTTACTTCATTATATGCGGCAAATAAAGCATTAAAAGACTGCGGCTGCGGTAAAGTAAGATTAGCCGCACAAAACTGTTATTATGAAACAAAAGGTGCATTTACGGGAGAATGCTCTGTTGAAATGTTAAAAGATACAGGATGTGAATATATCATCATTGGTCACTCTGAAAGAAGACAATATTTTGGTGAAACTGATGAAATGGTAAATAAAAAAGCTAAATCTATTCTTAATAACGGCTTAGTTCCTATTATATGCTGCGGCGAATCATTAGAACAAAGAGAAGCAGGCATTACGGATTATCACATTGCTTCTCAAATAACAAAAGCTTTAAGAGATTTAACAAAAGAAGAAGTTTCAAAATCAATCATAGCTTATGAACCGATTTGGGCTATCGGAACAGGTAAAACTTGTGATTCAGTTGAAGCAAACAGAGTAATTGCAATGATTAGAAATGTTGTTAAAGGTTTATATGATACAGATACAGCAAATTCTATCAGAATTTTATATGGTGGAAGCGTAAAACCAGCAACAATAAAAGAGCAAATGGCTCAATCTGACATAGACGGAGCTTTAGTAGGCGGCGCAAGTTTAACTGCTGACAGCTTTGCTCAAATTGTTAAAGGTGCAATTTGCAACAGCTGCGTTTAATTATAAAATAGTAAGTAAATTAAAGAATAATAGAATAAATAGTTTAAAGGGGCATTGTTTTTACGTAGTAAAAAACACCGCCCCTTTAAACTATTTATTCTATTATTCTCCTCTTCCTATTTTTTTCTTCCCCATCATCCGTTCTTACATAATATTATCTAACCCATAAATGAATGAATTATTATCATAAACATATTTTACTGCTAAAAGAATACCTGCCATATAACAGGAACGTTCCATTGTATGATGAGCTAATTTTAATATCTGACCTGATGAACCGAATATAACTTCTTCTGATGCAATATATCCGGGCATTCTCACTGAGTGGATATGTATGTTCGCATTTGCTTCAGCGCCTCTTGCACCTTTAATTAGTTCTGTTTCAGCACAATTTCCCAAAGTAAAATTACTGTTTTCCTCTGACATTAATTGAGCTGTTTTTATTGCAGTACCCGAAGGTGCATCTTTTTTTTGATTATGATGAAGTTCAATGATTTCCGCATTATTAAAATATTTTGCCGCCTGTTTTGCAAACATCATTAATAAAACCGCACCTGTTGAAAAGTTTGGCGCTATCAGGCATGCCGTATTATTTTTTTCTGCTTTTTCCTTTAAAATTTTTATTTGTTCATCATTTAAACCGGTTGTTCCGATGACGGATTTTACATTATTATTAATGTATGTAAGTACGTGTTCATATATTCCTGCGGGCTGTGTAAAATCAATAACCACATCCGGATGTTTATCTTTTATAGCCTTTTCAATATCCGTTTCTACATAAACTCCGCATTCTTTGCCATTTGCGGCAAGTCCGATGTCAATTCCTCCCCCTTTTATATCTACAGCCATGACAAGAGTTGTTTTCTCATCGTTTAATATAGCCTTTACAATTTCTTTGCCCATTTTTCCGAGCGCACCTATTACACCTGCTTTTATCATTTTATTTCCTTATAAAACTAACTCTTTTTTCATGTTATTTCCTAAATCTTTTCAAAGAAGTATTTGTTAACAATTATTTATAAAATTAACCGGTTGTATAATATAGGAAAATATGTTATGATAATATAAAATTTTATAGAAAGGTGAATTATGAAAAAAGATAACAACAAAGATGCGGAAAACACAAATATATCAGAAAAATTAGAATCCGTAGGCATTAATTTAACTCTGATTGCTACTTTAATTAATTTTCTTGAACTTGGAGTTGATGATACATATAACATTTCAAACAGAGATATTGAAAATCTTATAATTGTTATGAAAAGAATGATGTCTGTTACTATTAAAGATTATGATGAGTTAGAATGCAGTTTTGAAGTTTAATGAACAATGAAGCGGTAAAAAGGTCAATGATGATTTTTCTTATTGTTATTGACCTTTTTTTCTGTATTTATTACTATAAATTAGGTACACTGTAGAGAGGACTATATGCCGCAGCCATTTTCGCAAAATAATCATCAATTAAAAAAAAGAATATCTGTGTTGGTTTTTCTTAAAGGAACAACAGCACCGTTGGTTTTATATGTTGAAAATCCGCTTGAATTTTATGAGGAACTTTCTCAAATTTTAAAATTAAACTCTCCGGCAGTAAGATTAATAGAAAAAAATACTTTGGGTCCCGTAAAAAAAGTCTGCATACAGTCAACTCAAATATGCGCTATAGCTATTCAAGAAGAACAATATATGTAATTATTTCATATCTATTAATATTTTAACGGTATTTTTCAGCAGTTTTCCCGCCCAAACAATTATCAATACCGCACCAAATATTCCTGCAAGAGCATCCAAATGTATACAATTGTAATGCTTACCTACAACCAATGCAATTATTGTCAAAACAGACATTAAAACATCTGATAGTATGTGATAATATGCGGCTTTATAGTTGTAATCTTCACTTTCGTTTTCTTCGCTGTGGTGAAGATGAAATTTATTTTCCATTACTGCTATACATATATAATTTATTATAAGTGCAAATATTGAGGCATATATAGCTTCAGTGAATTGTATTTCTTCAGGATGAATAAATCTCATTGCCGACTCCAGCATTATGCCTATACCTGTCACAAATAAAAACAATGAGCTGGTATATCCTGCAAGTACACCTATTTTACTTGTTCCATTTATAAACATTGTTGAATTTTTTAATTTTCTTGCAAGAATATATGCCACATAAGTTAATCCCAATGTCAGTACATGCACGCTCATATGAAAACCTTCCGCAAGAAGTGACATGGATTTTGTTATATAACCGAATGCAATTTCTCCAATCATAGCTATTATAGTAAATATAATTACTAAAAGCATATTTCTTTCATGCTGCAGAAGAATTCCCGCCTCTTTTTCTTTCTCTTCCATTTTACCTTTTTTCCGCTAATTTTCTAAACATATTTAAATCTTCTATTGTATCAATACCTATAGAATTATATTCTACAACAGATGTTATAATTTTCATACCGTTATATAAAGCTCTTAACTGCTCTAGGCTTTCAGCCTGTTCTATTTCAGGCTGCTGCAATTTTGTCATCCTAAATAAGGCTTCCCGTTTATAACCATATATTCCGATATGCTTGTAAAATTTTGCAATACCTTTATTCCTTTCATACGGGATTTTAGAGCGTGAAAAATACATTGCAAAACCGTTTATATCTTTTACACATTTTACCATATTAGGGTCATCTATATCTTCATCTTCTTTTATTTCGGCAAGCAATGTCGAAATATCAGCATCGTTGTTATTTTTTATTAGATTAATAACTTCTTCAACGCAGTTTGTATTAATCATGGGTTCATCCCCTTGCAGATTAATAATATATGAAATTTCAGGATATTTTTGTGCCGTTTCCGCAATTCTGTCACTTCCGCATTTATGATTTTCAGAGGTCATTTCAACATTTGCGCCAAAAGATTTTGCACAATCAAATATTTCTTGATTGTCAGTCGCAATAATAACCGTATCTGCTGATTTTACCTGTGCTGCTCGTTCCCAAACCCACTGAATAATCGGTTTATCGCATACTTTTATTAAAGGTTTTCCCTGCAATCTTTTTGAATTATATCTGGCTGGTATTATTATTGCCGTCTTTGACATTAATCCTCCTTTTGAACAACAAATGCCGTCCACTCTTTTTGCTTCATTTCTTCAATAATTTTCAAATTATTTTTTTCAATTGCTTTTAAAACTACTTCTTCTTTTCCTTCTAATATACCGCTTAAAACAATTTTTGCGCCTTTTTTCATTATTCGTTTTAAATCAGGCATGATGTCAGCTAAAATATTATGCAGAATATTGGCAAATACAAAATCATATTTATTATCCTGTAAAACTTCTGACGATGCAGTTTTAAAAGATATTGATAACTCATTATTAACGGCTGCATTTATTTTTGCCGTTTCAACCGCTGTTTCATCCGTATCAACAGCATTCACAAGCTTAGCGCCTAACTTCATAGCGCATATTGCTAAAATTCCCGAACCGCAGCCGATATCAGCCGCTGCAGCTCCATTTTTCATATATTTTTCGCAAGCTTTAACGCATAATTGAGTGGTTGCGTGCGTACCCGTTCCAAAAGCATTGCCGGGGTCTATATATACCTTTATTTCATTATCTTTTGTTTCATATTTTTCCCATGTAGGACAGATTACTATTCTGTTTGAAATTTTAGACGGCTTCCAATGTTCTTTCCATTTTTGCGACCAATCAACTATTTCTTGTTTTTTTACAGTAACATTCCAGGTGCCTATGTCGCCGATGAATACCTTTTTATCAATTAAATCCTGTCTTTTCTTTTTAAAGAAACTTTTTACTTTATCAAAATCCAATACATCAGCAGAAATATATGCTTTTATTATATTATCCGTACTTGAAACAAGCTCAAGATTTTTATATTTTTCCTCAGCTGTAATAATTCCTTCACATTCAAACTCAGACTGCACAATATCACAAACGACATCAGCGCAAATAGGATTTATTTCAATATATACTTCCCAATAAGTTTTATCAATTACTGACAAAATACACCCATTCTTCTGAATTTACTATACCTGTCCTCTTTCAATTTTTGAGGTTCTGTTTTCTTAAGCTCATTAATTGACCTGACAATTGTTTCTTTAAGATTTCTGCCGATTTCTTCATAATTACAGTGAGCGCCGCCCAAAGGCTCCTTTATAATGCCGTCTATAATTTCAAGTTTAAGTAAATCTTCGCTTGTAATTTTAAGAGCTTTTGCCGCTTCTCCTGCTTTAGAAGCATCTCTCCATAATATAGAAGCGCACCCTTCAGGAGAAATAACAGTATAATATGAATGTTCAAGCATATATACTTTATTGGCAACAGCTAACCCTAAAGCGCCGCCCGAGCAGCCTTCACCCGTAATTACCGCTATAATAGGTACTTTAAGCTTTGCCATTTCTTTAAGATTTACAGCTATAGCCGTTCCTTGTGCGGTTTCTTCCGCCTTCATTCCCGGATATGCTCCCGGAGTATCAATCAGAGTTACTATCGGAAGATTAAATTTATCAGCATGATAAAACAATCTCAATGCCTTTCTGTAACCTTGAGGCTGGGGCATTCCGAAATTATATATCAAATTTTCTTTTGTAGTCTTGCCTTTTTGTGTACCGATTATAACAACCGGCTGATTATCTATTTTTGCAATCCCGCCTATTATTGCTCTGTCATCGGTTCCTTCTCTGTCGCCGTGTAATTCTATAAAATCTGTTGTTATCAAATTAACGTAATCCAAAAAGTTTGGACGGTCTGCGTGTCTTGCAATTTGGATGCGCTGTGACGGTGTTAAATTAGAATATAATTCTTTTTTATATTCTAATGCTTGTTTTTCAAAATTTTCTATTTGATTTGATACATCCATACCTGATGACTCACTTATCTCTTTTAGTTCTTGTATTTTTTCCTGAATTTCATACAGCGGTTTTTCAAATTCTAAAATTGTCATAATTACTCCTGCTTGGTATGCAGCTTTATCAGCTTAGCAATTGTTGATTTCAAGCCGGCTCTTGATGAAATTATATCAATTTGACCGTATTTCATTAAATAATTTGCGGTTTGAAAATCAGCAGGAAGACTTTGTCTGATAGTCTGCTCTATAACTCTTCTGCCTGCAAAACCTATTCGTGCGTCTTGTTCGGCAATAATTATATCGCCTAAAGTCGCAAAGCTGGCAGTAACACCGCCGAAAGTAGGTTCAGTCAATACGGTAATATATAATAAGCCCGCTTCATTTAATTTAGCAACGGCACAAGAAGTTTTTGCCATTTGCATAAGGCTTAAAATACTTTCCTGCATTCTTGCTCCGCCTGAGGCTGTAACTGCAATCATCGGGATTTTTCTTTTTAAAGCTTCTTCCATTGCCAAAGTAACTTTTTCTCCGACAACACTGCCCATTGAACCGCCCATAAACTCAAAATCCATAACCGCCGCAGAAACAAGGTTCCCGTCTATCTTTCCTACACCGGAAACCACGGCTTCGTTCATATTTGTTTTTGCTTTTGCAAGCGCAATTCTTTTTTTATAACTTTCAGTATCCGTAAATTCCAAAGGATCAGCAGTAGTTATGTTTCCGAACAATTCCTCAAAAGAGCCTTCGTCAAAAAGCTGATTAATACGGGTTCTTGCATTTATTCTAAAATGATAACCGCATTTAGGACAAACTTCTAAATTTTCTTCAACTTCTTTTCTTAACAACTGGGAATTGCAACTGTAGCATTTAACCCAAAGCTTGCCGATACTGTCGTCAATTTGAGTTTCTTTATCCCTTCTTGCTATTTGCATTTCTTTTCTTTGTTCAAACCAATCCTTTACAGTCATAAAAGACTTCCTCCGCTAATCTTTCTATGTGTTTGCACAATACTTCAACAATTATACAACAAATATTATAATAAGGTAAACCCTGCAAGTGTTTATGATTTTTTACATCCTTTGAGGCGCTTCAACGGCTATTAAAGTCATGGCTGATTTTAAAATTATTGTAACCGCTTTTACTATTGCAAGCCTTGCAATCATTAAATTTTTATCATCAACAAGAACTTTTGAAAACGAATAAAACTGATGAAAACTTGCGGCAAGTTCTTGTAAATATTTTGTTAATAAATACGGTGTTCTGTTTTTTGCGGCTTGAGCTATAACCGATTTATATTCCTCAAGTTTTAATAAAAGTTTTTTAGTGGTTTCAATTGATTTTTCATCATTACATTTCCATAATATTTCATAATCAGAGAGTTTTATAT
>JAJQHF010000080.1 GCA_021199975.1 Candidatus Gastranaerophilales bacterium | reverse complement strand
AGGAAATATTAATTTGCAGTTTCTTCAATAATATATCTGGGGCGGGATTTAACCTCTTGAAATAACTGACCTAAATATTCTCCTATAATCCCCACGCATAATATTTGAATTCCTCCGATAAATCCGAGTGCAACCACAATTGTTGTCCAGCCGGGAACAATTGAATTGCCCCATAATTTATCGATAACGGCACTTACTCCTACAGCAAAGCTTGCAATTGACATAATAAACCCTAAAATAGTCACAAAGCGCAAAGGAACAATGCTGAACGAGGTTATTCCGTTAATTGCTAAAGAAAACAAAGAAAAGAAATTATATTTTGTTTTTCCTGCATATCTTTCTTTTACATCAAAATACACATAATCTTTTTTAAATCCGAGTTCATTAAAAATACCCCGCAAAAACATGTTTGTTTCAGGAAAATTTCTTAAAGTATCAACAACTTCACTGCTTACAAGCCTGTAATCAGAATGGTTTTTTTTAAGATTTACCCCTAAAATATTCATTAACTTGTAAAAAGCTAAGGCGCTGTTTTTCTTAAAAAATCCGTCAGTTTTTCTGTCATTTCTAATACCAAATACAATTTTAGCGCCATTTTCATATTTCTCCAAAAATTCGGCAATTTTATTTTCATCCTGTTGTAAATCGGCATCGAGTGAAATATAACAATCCGGATTGTATTTAGAAGATTCAAATAAACCTGCTAATATAGCTCTTTGATTTCCGAAATTCCGGCTGAATTTTATTCCTTTAACACTTCCTTGAAATTCTTTATTACATTTTTTTATTAAATCCCAAGTATTATCATTGCTTCCGTCATCTATACAAAAAATAAAGCTTTTATCTGAAATTTTATTATTATTTTTAAGTTCGTAAAATACTTCCAATAATCGTTTTAAAGTATGTTCAATACTTTCTTCTTCATCACGGCACGGAATTATTATTGCTAAAACAGGTATTCTCATATCATTGAGCCTTTATGTTATAATAAAAATCTAATCTCATATTATACTGCGCTGCAGGTTATTTCCAAAAACAAAATGCGCATATAAAAATAATAAAATATAATCAGGTAATATGCAATGAAAAAAATAATAATGACAGCTGATGATTTTGGATATTCAAAAGAAAATAATACGGCAATTAAACTCGGATATGAAGCAGGAATAATAAATTCAACCTGTATAATGGCAAATATGCCGGGATTTGAACACGCAGTAAATGAAATAATTCCTTTAACTCCAAATTTAAATATCGGGTTTCATTTTAATATTATAGAGGGTAAAAGCTTGTCTGATGTTCCTTTATTGTGTGATTTAAAGGGAAATTTTAATAATGATTTTATTCAAATATTAATAAAATCTCAAAACAAAGAATTTATGAGGCAAACGGAAAAAGAGTTTAGAGCTCAAATTGAAAAAGTTTTAAAATATTGCAAAATAACACATCTTAATTCTCATGTACATGTTCATGCAATTCCCGCAATTTTTAATTTATTTATTAAACTTGCGCAGGAATACAATATTAAGTTTATTCGCACACAAAAAGAAATTCCCTATATAGTACCGAAAAAATCTTTTAACGGAAAATACCCCGTTAATATTATTAAAAATATAGTATTAAACTCTTTTACCTTAATAAACAAACGCAGGCTTAAAGGTTCGCAGATTAATACTAATGACTATACTATAGGAGTTTTATACACAGGATTTATGGATGAACAGTCCATAATAAAAGGACTGAAAAAAATAAAAAAAGAAACTTCAATAACGGAAATTATTTTTCATCCGTATTATTCGGAAGAAATACCGGCGAAAAAAGAAAATAATTACAAAGAATTTCTAATAACACAAAACCCGAACTTTAAGCAAGAACTCGAAAATTCGGGTTTTAGACTAATATAATTCAAGCTATGTTTTTTACACAAATTTCATCATTTCTTCCAAGCTTTTACCCTGCTGAAAAGCTTCGGTCATTTTTCTTGCTTGAAAATGATTTGGGTTTCCGTTTTCATCTTTGCAAACAGTATTAATAAAGGTTGTAATTTGATTAATATCTGCATTTAGTAAACTCATTTCCCATAATACATCAGCTAATTTAGAATCTACATTACCGCTTTTATCTTTACAAACCTCAAGACCTGCTATAATTTCTTCCGGAGATTGTTTATTTTGACACATAATTGAACAGATACCGGCACTGTCATCAGATACCAAAATTTCATTATTATCCATTGCTTTATATATTATATCGTTTGCACAATCAATAAACTCCTCATCATTCATATTATAATCAGCTCCAAAGAAATTTTCAGCAAGATTATATAAAATTTCCATTGCTGTTTCATCAATAATACCTTCTTCATTTTTTATTAAAGGTATTAATTTAACCAAATTAGATTTGTCTTCAAAACAAGGGGATAAATCCATAAAGAACTCTTTTACTTCTTTGCTGCCTCTTGTTGTATTAACTAAAGCAACAGTGTTTTTACCTCCTATACCTGAGGAACTGAATTCACACGCAGATTGAAGATCTTCTTTATCATATTGACCTTCGGGTGTTTTATTCAAAGAATCCAAAACTTCTATAATATCGGAACCCAAACATCCTGATTTTTTAAGAGAAGTTACGGCTTTCATTTTATCGGAATTAATCGCGCCATCCGCCAAACAAAATTCCGTCAAAGGTAATAAATTGTCATAAGTAACTCCTGATCTTCTTAATGCGGTAGTAGTTCTGAGTGCATTTGAATTTATTGAACCATCATTTTCTTTGTATTTAGAAGTAAATTCAACAAGAAGATTATCTTCTATTTGAGAAATCGCTTTTTCATATTTTTGCTTTAATTCTTCAATATCTTCATCTATGTTTTCTCTGCTTTGGGGCGAAGATATTACTTGTACGTTATAGCCTTCTCCCTCCATAAACATATAAGTATCGCCCATATCAATTAAAATATTATCTTTGTTATTACTTGGGTTATTTCTTTCCCTTTCTTCATTATCACGGTTTTGAATCATGGATTTTTTTAGAGTAATAACAGAATTAATTGCAGAAGGTACAATTTTTTTCAAATTTTTATCGTTGTCAGAAGAGATATCATTCTCTACGGCTAAATTTTTAAGTATTTGAATGGAATATTCAGGTAAAATTTTTGAATCCCGCAGCTTTTTTATATAAGAGTTTACTTCTTCTTCATCTTGAAAATTTCCGTTAACTAATCTTACAAAATTCAACGCTTCTAAATCTTGAAATCCCATAGATTTATAATTTGCTAATTTTTGACATGCTTCCAAGTTTACAATATCTTTAACTTCTGTTTTTTCTTTTTGTTCTCCGTTTATTTCTTCAATTGTTGTATAGTCACAACTTTCCGAAAACTCATCAAGAATTTGAGCTGCGAAACTTAAACTGACTCCTGCCGCCGCAAGTATTTCAATAGCTTCAACTTTATCAGGAGAAATTTCATCATTATCCTCACGACATTTTTTTAATAAATATGATAAATGATATTCATCAATGTCAGAATTTTTATATGCTTGAATAATTCTTGAAGTATTTTCATCAATTACTCCTTTTGAATTTTTACAAGATTCAAGAAGCTTTGAAAAAGATGAACTCTGAACATCATCATTAGAAAAATGAATGTCAGTATAATAAGCAGCATCTTTATATGTGTTTTGAGCCTCTTTACTTTTCTCATTTATTTGTGCTATTCGATTTTGAATAAATGCAATCTCATCACTAAGTCCTTCTTCTTCTGCAGCCTTTTGCATTGAAGCAAGAAGTTCAAGTTCTTTTTGCATTAAAACGGGAGAATTTACGAAATCAGATTTAGCTGCTTTCTCCATAAATACTTGATACTTTTTCCATTGCGAAAAATATTCACCTGCTTCAAATACAGGTTCTTGAATATTATCCTTGTTTAGTGATTTTCCTATTGAAATATCAGCCATTTTACACCTTTTCCCGTGCATAGCACATTCTTATTACATTTATCCGAATACTTTTTATTACGGAAATAAAAACAAAAACTTTAGAGAATTTAACATTAAAATATAAATATAGTTACATTTATTTACATATACACATATACACATATAC
>JAJQHF010000147.1 GCA_021199975.1 Candidatus Gastranaerophilales bacterium | reverse complement strand
TTGTGGGATAGAGATTAGGGTAAGTAATGGCAGTTTTAAAAACTCAGAGCAGTGAAAGTATAACAGGCGGAAATAATCTTTTTAATGATTATTACTGGTTCTATTCCAATATTTACAACAAACTTCAAAAAGCTTCGGATGAATTTTTTCAGGAAGAATTTCAATTGAAATTTATAAGTATTTCTTTTGAAGATAATGTTTTGTTATACGGTGATGAGTATTTTGTAAATAAAATCCCTGTTAACAAAACAACATCAATTATTATGAAAATTTCGTCAAATTTGGTTTCTTCATTATTGGATAGTGCAATAGGTGCAAGCGAAACATCTTTTAAATTAAAAAAGCTGACCGATATAGAAGCTATGCTTATTAAATCATTTACGGTTTTTGCCTATAAAAATATTGAGAATTTTTTAAATAAAACAGAAGTTAGTAAAAAAATTATACAGTCATCACGAAACTATAATTTGACTTTTTTTGTAAAACAAGGGAAAAAGCATACAGGTAAAATCATTTTGACAATTCCTTCATATTTGCTGCCTGAAATTGTGCCTGTAAAAAATTCCGATAATTTCAGCATTTCGGATTTTAAAACAGCCAAAGCTTTGTTAACAATAAGCGCAGGTTACGCAAAAATTGCATTAAACGAAGTAAAAGCTCTTGAAGAAGGCGATATTATAGTCTTAGATAACAGTGACATAAATAAAATGTCGGTGATGCGGGATAATGTAGAAGTAATTAAATTTAAAATTAATCCTAATCCTTCTTTAATAATAAGTATTGATAAAACGGGAGATGAAGAAATGGAAGAACAAACAGGTTTAAACCCTCAAAATATGTGGGATTCTATTCTTGTAGATATCATTGCGGAATTTGATAACGTAAAACTTACGCTCGGAGAATTAAAGCAGATTTCAGAGGGCTTGGTAATTGATTTAGGTTCCGTATATGAAAATAAAATAAAGCTGAGAGTGGAAAATCAAATTGTAGCTTCAGGAGAGCTTGTTATTTTAAATGACAGATACGGTGTAAGAATAGATAATGTGAAAAAGAGTAAAGAAGAAACTGTAAAGCCTGCTCCTGCTCGAAATACGGCACCACCTGAAGCGAAAAAACCTGCGCCTGCAAAGCCTGCTGTTGGAGTTAAGCCGGCACAAAGACCTGCTGCCCCCGGCGCAAGACCCGCAGCACCTGCTGCAAAAAGACCGGCAAAACCTGCTGCCGCACCGGCACAAAATCCTAATCCAAAAGCGGCAGGTGATGAAAACTTTGATTACAGTGATTTTGAAATAGAAGATGAAAGTATATAGAGGGTTAATATGAACAGTTATTTAATAAATTTTACCGTATATACATTTGCAATGATAGGTTTTATTGCATTGGCTCTGTTTGTTTATAAAAAGTCGATGTATTCAGCCTCCGTGTCAAAAGATAAAGATTTTTTAAAAGTAGAAAATTCTCTAAGGCTTTCCGCTGCAAAGACAATATATGTGTTAAAAGCGGGAGATGAAAAATTTTTAATTGCAGGTGATGCCGCAAATACTACAATGCTGGCAAAACTTAATAATACCCTTGCGGCTGATAAAACAAGTTTTCCGATTAAAGAAAAAACTTCGGGTATTTCGATTATAAAACAACAAATGCAAAGAATAAGCAGAGGTTAAAATGGATTCAATTTTAAAAGATTTAAGCCCTATATTACAATTATTAATGGTAATGGCAATATTTTCGGTTTTGCCGTTGATGTTTGTTTGTATGACAAGCTTTTTAAGATTTGCAATAGTGTTTGGATTTTTGAAACAAGCGCTTGGCGCTCAGCAAATTCCGCCTGCTATTATACTTGTCGGGCTTTCGGTAATATTAACATTTTATACAATGGGTCCTGTATTTCAGCAGATGTATGAGGTGGGTTCAAAACCTTATGAAAAGGACGGTTCTATTATTATGGCAATAAGTGAAGGCTCTAAACCTTTAAAAGAGTTTATGCTCAAACAAACAAGAGAAAATGACCTTGCTTTTTTTGTTCAATTAACCAGAAAAGAAGCACCTGCTTCAATTGAAGAAGTTACAATTTGGGAAGTTGCTCCGGCTTATATATTGAGTGAATTAAAAACAGCATTTGAAATAAGCTTTATAATATTTATTCCCTTTATTGTACTTGATTTGGTTGTTGCAAATGTTCTTCTTGCATTAGGTATGTTTATGTTATCTCCGACAATTATTTCACTGCCGTTTAAACTGTTAATTTTCATTGCGGTTGACGGTTGGAGCTTGATTGTTAACGGTCTTGTAGGCAGTTTTAATTAAGGATTAAATATGGAATTACTTATAGAATATTTTGCAAAAGGTTTAATGACAATGCTGATGATAGCAATGCCGTGTGTATTAACGGCTGCTGCCATAGGTTTGGTTGTCGGTATTTTGCAGGCTGTAACACAGGTTCAGGAGCAAACTATTGCGGCAGCGCCTAAGATTTTTTCTGTTTTTCTCGTTATTATTATTTTAGGTACGGGATATTTAAAACTTTTATCTAATTTATTTCAGGAGGGTTCCGTTCTTGCATTTGAGGTTGTTCCGAAATCGGAGGAATTTGTTCTTCCGTCTGATTATTACAACTATACAAAACCGTTTATTGATGAAATGAAAACGGATGTTAAAAAAGATATGACTCCGTTATCAAGTATTTTAAATAATGCCGCAAAACCTCAAGGTACAGCGCAAAGCGAAAAATTTAACTTCTTGAGAAACGGGGCTAAAGATATTCCTGAACCTAATTTAGTTGAGCGTAAAAAAATAACGGAGAATAAGAAATGAAAAAAATAATAATTTTTATGTCAATATTTTTTATCACTTCACAATCGGGTAATTGTGCATTATCTCAACAAGATATAAATGTTTTTAATATTAAAGAAAATGATGCCTACCTTCTTTTGTTGGATTCTTCCGTAAAAAATATAAATATTTCAAACAAAGATATTGTTAATATAAATCCTGTAACCTCTATAGAAAATGATAAAAAACAGTTGTTTATAGAAGTTAATAAAACAGGAGTGTGTGATGTATTATTAACATCGGATAATGCCGAATATCGTTTAAGATTTATTTCGGGTTCTTTTTTTCGGGATGAAAAAACTGATTTAATTCGGGTTGATATACCGCAAAATATCAAAAACGAGATACAATAGCCATGATAGATATGATTGTAAATGAATTTCCCAAATATTTTCCTGAGGTTAATAATGTTTTAGCTTCGGGTATTCCGATATTTGCAAGAGTTGCAGGCTTAATGAGAGCAGTACCTTTTTTGCAGAGGAGTGAAATTCCGACAATTGCAAAAGTCGGATTTGCATTGATTTTTACAATTATGCTGTCTGTTTTTCTTCATCCGGAAGCGCCGGGAACAGAGGTATCATTAATTTATTCAATAATTATTAACTATTTATGCGGCGCTTTGCTCGGATATATAGTTTACTGTATATTAAGCGCAATTGAATCAGGCGGTGATATGATTAATATGCAGCAAGGTGTATCCTCTGCAACAATCATGGACCCTACCACCTCCAGCCAAACTTCTATTATGGGCAGGATTTTTTCAATATTAGGTCTTATTATATTTTTAGAAATAGGCGGAGCATATTGGACTTTTAATGCCTTCATAAGAAGTTTTGAGGTTTTTCCGATATATTCCTCTATGGTTCCTTTGGATGAAATTATTTATATGCCATATTTGGTTAAAGTAACTTCAAATGTTCTATATATAGGTTTGCAGATAGCCGGTCCGGTTTTAATTGCAACTTTGGGACAGGATATTATTTTGGGGATTATTTCAAAAACAGCGCCGCAGGTAAATGTGTTCCAAATGAGTTTCCTGTTTAAGCCATGTATGGGTGCTTTAATTTTAATTTTTGTTTTGCCTACTACCTTAAATGTAATTTGTGATTTCTTTATGTCTTTTGCAAATATTTTTTAAGATGTCCGAACAAGTTTTATGATGTAACAAAAGTGTTATAAAAGAAACACCACAAGAGCTTCAAAAGAAATAACAGAGAAGCATTTAAAAGCAGATGAAAATAAATACACTTATGAAACAACAAATAAAACTGATTATGATTTAAGAGC
>JAJQHF010000160.1 GCA_021199975.1 Candidatus Gastranaerophilales bacterium | reverse complement strand
TTTAAGAGGGCGTAATAAATAAATCATTACCGCCCTCTTTTTTATTGCAAATATTTTTAGTTTTATATTTTGATTTTTTGAATAAATTTTTAAAATCTTAATTAAATATAAATTTTTTCTGATTTTTTAAAAAATGCTATTAAACTAAATATAGGAAATAAAGTAAATTTAGTTTGATTATCAGAAGAAAAGAGGTGTTCTTATATGATAGATTTTAACAGATTAACGGATTATACAAAGGAAATTATATACAGTGCGCAGCAAGTTATGTATAGATATAAAAATTCTCAGCTTGAGCCTGTGCATATTATGATTGCAATATTGGAAGACAATGAGGGGATTTCAAAAGATTACTGTAGTGAATTAAAAATTAATAATGATAAATTCAGGCATAATCTTGTAAATATTGTTTCAGAGCTTCCTCAAATACAAACTTCTAATCAGCAGTTGTATTTGTCTTACTTAACTAATCAATTGTTAGATTCAGCTCAAGAGATTGCTAATTCTTTAAAAGATTCTTTTATAAGTATTGAGCATATCTTAATGGCTATGGCTGAGTTGTCGGGTTCAAGGATTCAGCAGGTATTAGAGAATAGCAATGTAAATAAAAATACAATTTTAAATGCAATGAAGAAGGTAAGAGGTAATAAAAAAGTGGATTCAAAGAATGCAGAGGATTCGTATAGAGCGCTTGAGAAGTATTCAACAGATTTAACCCTAATGGCAAGAAAGGGTAAACTTGACCCTGTAATAGGCAGAGATGAAGAAATCAGAAGGGTAATACAAGTTCTTAACAGGAAAACAAAGAATAACCCTGTATTAATAGGTGAACCCGGTGTAGGTAAAACTGCTATTATAGAGGGGTTGGCTCAAAGAATAATCAGAGGTGATGTTCCTGAAAATTTAAAAGAAGCAAAGCTTGTATCGTTGGATTTAGGTGCATTAATTGCCGGTGCTAAATTCAGAGGTGAGTTTGAAGAGCGTTTGAAAGCTGTTTTAAAAGAAGTTGAGGCTTCAAACGGAGAAATTATAATGTTTATAGATGAACTTCATACTGTAGTCGGCGCAGGTGCGACAGAGGGTTCCACTGATGCAGGAAATTTATTAAAGCCAATGTTAGCAAGAGGTACTTTAAGATGTATTGGGGCTACAACTATTAATGAGTACAGAAAATACATAGAAAAAGACCCTGCATTAGAAAGAAGATTTCAGCCTGTTATGGTGGATGAACCTTCTGTTGAAGATACTATAAGTATTTTAAGAGGTTTAAAGCAAAGGTATGAAGTACATCATGGTGTACGAATAAAAGATTCTGCTTTAATTGCGGCGGCAAAACTCTCTGACAGATATATTACAGACCGATTTTTGCCCGATAAAGCCATAGATTTAGTTGATGAAGCAGCATCAGCTTTAAGAATTGAGATTGATTCCATGCCTGAAGAACTTGATAACCTTGTAAGGCAAAAAATGCAGCTTGAAATTGAGCGTGAAGCTTTAAAACAGGAAGAAACTTCTGAAAACAGTGAAAAGATTCATAACATTGAAAACATTCTAAAAGATTTAAACTCAAAGATTGATGAATTAAAAACGCAATGGGAGATTGAAAAAAAGAGCATACAAGGTGAAGCCTCCATCAAAGAAGAAATAGAAAAAGTAAAAATTGAAATTGAAAGTGCAGAACGTGATATGGATTTGCAAAAGGCTGCCGAACTCAAATACGGAAAATTACCTGCATTAGAAAAGCAGCTTAAAGAAGTAAACGAAAATGCACAGGAACATAAAAATACACTTTTAAAAGAAGAAATAGATGAAGATGATATTGCGGAAATTGTGAGCAAATGGACAGGCATTGCCGTAAATAAACTTCTTGAAAGTGAAATGCAAAAATTAATAAATATGGAAGAACTTATACATAAACGAGTAATCGGTCAGGAGGAAGCAGTAGAAGTGGTATCTGACGCTATAAGACGAGCACGCTCGGGTTTAAAAGACCCTAATCGCCCGATTGGTACATTTATGTTTCTTGGACCTACGGGGGTAGGTAAAACAGAATTAGCTAAAGCATTAGCTGAATTTATGTTTAATGATGAAGATGCGCTTATTAGAATTGATATGTCAGAATATATGGAAAAGCATACCGTTGCAAGATTAATCGGCGCACCTCCGGGGTATGTCGGATATGATGAAGGCGGTCAATTAACGGAACAAGTCAGAAGAAAACCGTATTCCGTCGTACTTTTTGATGAAATAGAAAAGGCTCATCCTGATGTATTTAACATAATGCTGCAAATCTTTGATGACGGCAGATTGACGGATTCTAAAGGAAGAACGGTTGACTTTAAAAATACTTTAATTATATTAACAAGTAATATAGGTAGTGAAATTATATTAAAAAATACTCTTGAAGCTATGCTGTCCGAGAAACAGGCAGAACAAACAAAAGATGAAGTTCTTGCCCTTTTACAGCAGCGATTTAAACCTGAATTTTTAAACCGAATAGATGAAGTAGTATTCTTTAAAGCATTAACTATGATTCAATTAGCTAAAATTGTTGATATTCAAATTGCCCATTTACATAAATTACTTGATGAACAGGATATTAAAATTGAAATAACGGATGATGCAAAAGAATTTCTTGCTCAAAAAGGATATAACCCTATATATGGCGCACGTCCTTTAAAAAGAACAATAAGACAGCTTATTGAAAATCCCCTTTCCAAGAAAATATTAAAACAGGAGATAATACCTCATTCAAATGTCATTATTGATATTTGTAATGATGAATTGATATTTAAAAATTCAAATTAAGAAACGTACACACATTACTATACCCCGAAGATTACTTGTCTTCGGGATTTTCTTCATCAGTATTTTTATTTAAGTTCAACCAAAAATTTTTAATTTTTGTTCCGATAGAATCAAGTTTTTCTTCGGTATTTTCATCTTGTTCAAATTTATCTTCACCATCAGATTTAGAAGAAAATTCAAAGACATCTTGTTCTTCTTTTTTTTCTTTTTCTTTTTCTTTTTTCTTCTTTTCTTGCTGAAAATAACCTAAATTTCCGGCACCTCCGTCATTTGTGTGATGAGATTTTTGGATTGCCGGTATATTATTATCAGGACCATTAATACCGAATGACATCTTTTACCTTTTTCTTAAAAAAGTGAACTTTTGCAGAGATTTTGCAACCTCTATTAATATTATATACTACTTTTGTAGAAATTGAAATCATGAGTTCAGATGATTATTAAGATTACTAAACAAAAATTTACTTCTTTTATAAGATGTGTTAATTTATAATTATGTCAAATATTAATTGGGGTCAATTCTTAAATAATTTTGCAAATAACTTCAGCAGATTAAATGCTAATAATGTACAAAATACCTTAAATGAAACATTTATGCCTCAAACTGAGCAAAATTCTGCGGCTCAAACATTGTTTTTATCAAATACCGCCGTGCAGCTTAATCAAACAGCTGCCGAACTTGCCTCATTAAATCAGCAGCAAACAATAAGTATGCTTAAAGATTTATTAAATTTGTCTAAAAGTTTTGATTCTTTTTTATCTCAATTGATGACTAATTCACAGCAATTAAACCAACAAAGTGCACTTTCTTTATTAGCTTCTAATATGGATTTAAGTCAATTAACATCGTTATTACAAAATAACTCAAAAACAGCAATGACAAACTTATATCAAATGCTTGCACAGTATAATCAAGTCGGAGTAAGTTTAAAAGATGAACAAATGAGTACATTAACAAAATTAATTTCTTTTGTTTCCGCATCTTCGGCTTCTGATGTTCAAGCCTTAAAAACATTAATGCTTATGTATTTGCCCTGGCTTCCTTTAACCGATCCTAATGCTTTTAAATTAGAAATAGCAAGCTCTAATTCAAGCAGCGGTTCTTCTGTGGCTGATAGTGTCAGTGTTCTGATTTCTACGGAGAATTACGGTAATTTAAAAGCGGATATTTATAAAACAGAAGAGGACGGTATTAAAATAGAACTTGTATCATCTGAAACTTTTCCTCAAAAAGATTTTGCGAATTTAATGAAAGAAGAAAGTACAAAATATAATATAAATATTAATCTTACATTAGAAAAAAAGGAAGTATTATCTAAAGAAAAAAATAAAAAATCGGAAACACAAATATGTATAAATAC
>JAJQHF010000013.1 GCA_021199975.1 Candidatus Gastranaerophilales bacterium | reverse complement strand
AAACTTTCCAATCCTTAATCCACGACAGTAAACTCATAATAATCTCCTTTCGTTTGTTCTTTTGTTCTTTTTTTGTTTCATATATTCATTTTTATTTTTTAAGCTGAAGCATATACCACTGAACTTTATTTCTTAAATAATCGCCGATTCTATCTTTTTGCAAGTCTGGCAAATACGGAAGATAAGTAAAATCTATTTTCCCAAAACTTGAAGTTTTAGGATTGAGTTGCCCGAATTCATAATGGGTAAATACAGTGTTTTTACTGAGAGTGATTCCGTATTTAATACAAAGTTCCGCTGCTTTTTCGCACATTGCTTCGACCTGTTTTTGAGTAAGGGGATATTTTGTTTGCTTATTTTTTAAATCAAAATCAAACATTCCGCATACAGATATTCCAATACAACCTGTATTTCCTCCGCCGCAGTGTTTTGCATAACTTCCGTCATAGCAGTTTAGATTATCTTCGGGTGTGTATTTCCCCAGATAAATTTTGCCGTTTTTATCGACACAATAGTGATATGCGTTTAAATCGGTTTCGCAGGGAGTATTAGCTCCTGCACTCCAGTGCAGACAAATTTTACTGATTTTCGTCATTTTCTTCCTCTAATTCTGCTATATTTGCTCTTAATGAAATAATTTGTGCATTATAATAATCAAGCCAGGTTTCACCTGTTAATTCATCTTTCACGGAAGGTTCGCAAATGGCACGGATTCTTTTTAAATCAATATTATTTATCTCTTCTTGCAATTCTTTAATCTTTGCATTTTTTACTCCGGTTGAAATTCTTTCTTGAAATTCTTCTTCGGTTTCTAAATAAGAAATATTTTCATAGATATAATCGTCATCTTCAGAATAAGTTATTTCGTATTGTCTGTCTGTTTCAGGAATTTCAACTTGAATAACTTTTTTATAGCCATCTTTTTTCATTAAATTTTCATTTTTGCCAAAATTTATAATACTTCCTTTATTGTTCGGTGCTTTTTCAATTTCATTTCCGCTGATTAATTTTGCATAAATTGTCATAACAATCCTTTCTTTTAATTTATAATGTTTTCTAAATCTGTTCTAAAAATCAGACCGTCTGTGTCCATTATGTAAATTTTATTATTTAATATTCCTAAAATATTTTTAACTTCTGTTGGGGCTGATACATAAGTTTCTGATGAAAAATCACTGTCATATATGCACAACGATGCTGTATTGACGGCACTTGCAATATATTTTTGATTGTAATAAAGCATAAATGGATTTATGCAGCTGTTTGACAGTGTTGTATAATTTGTACCGTCTTCTGTTTTATATGTTGCTTTCGTATAATAATCGCAATAATACCAGATGCCGTTTAGATAAAATCCGCAGGCAGCAGTCATATTACCTGCTGTCCATAGTGCCGATTTAGTTGTGTAGCTTGTTGGTGAGGTAAATATCATCGGGCAAAAACCGTTTCCTGTTGCTGAAAATAAAATAAATTTTTCACCCGAACTTCCAAGAGATGTTTGTTGACTGTGAGCAGTGCTGACACCCGATTCTGACAAATATGTTTTAATATTCCAGTTTTCAAAATCTTGAGTATAGCAAATTTTTTGATAACAATTGTATGTGGCAGAAGTGCCGTTGCCCGATTGAGCATATATATAGTATGGAAATAAAGTGTAATTTCCTAATTTTGATGAAGGTTGAAAGCCTGTTGATGAAAATGTAGTGTAGCTCAAAGAATCAATTAAAATACTTTCATCAAAAGTTCCAAAAGAAAGCATTTTTGAAACATAAACATATCTCACATTATTGTCTGATGTTGTTGTAATTTTATAATATGTTTCATTTGTTTCATCATAAATAAATGTGCCTGTATCTATTGACCAATTAATTAAATCGGCAGAATAGGCTAATTTGCAATCTACGGAATATAAAAAATAGCCGTTGTAATTGGAGTTGTATTGCAAATTTTTGAAATAATACCATGGATTTGAAAAAGTTGTTACTTTTTCCCAAATACCATAGCTTGTTTTATTTAAAAACAGTTGTGAAGAAAAAATGTTCAAATTAAACTTCCCCTTTATATATGCAACCCGCACACCAATTAGAACCGTTATGTTCATATACAAGGTTATAAGCACCAGTATTGGAAAAATCAGGTTCTTCCTGATTAAAAAAGTATGTAGTGCCTAAATCAAGAGTTACGCTGTTTTGATAATCAATTTGCACAAGAATTTGATGATATTTATCCGTATCGGTTATTTCAGGCAGTACAATCGTATATGTAACTATTTCAGATGATTCGGTGCTTGAACTGCTTGAACTGCTTGGACGGCTTGAACTTGAGCTTGTGCTTGTTTCAAGGTCGTCATCTTCTTCCGCTTCATCGCTTTCAGAGGCTGGAAATGTTATGCGGTTTATGGAATTATCAGTCAGGTTAAAGCAATAATTTTCGTCCGCTTCAGGGAATAAAATTGTTTTTTCTATTTTTTCATACGTTTCATCTAAATCAGATGTATCAATTGTATTATCGCTTGAAGATGCTGCTCCTGTTGAACCTACTTTTGCAATGCCAGAACCCGTTCCTATATATAATTCGTTTGTATCTTCGCACCATAAAGGCATTCCGCTTAAAGCAGATTCGGGTAAATTTTCAAAATTACCTCTTTTAAATTGAATGCTAACATCCATATTCAACCACCCTTTCTCTTGCTGCCTGCCTCTTATTTAATAAATCAATGTATTGTTCTTGAGTAAGAGATGTTTCTAATCCCGAATCAACCTGATCTCTGTGCCTTAAAACAATCCAATCAGTATTATTCAGATATTTTTTTGCTTCTCTATTTGTATTAACTAATTCCGCAACAGCAGCCGTATTTTTTACATATTTGCCGTTTAAAATTACATAATCATTTGAATCTGCTACTTGTCCGTCAATGTACAAAATTCGTTCTGTCGGAATAGAACCGGCATATTCAATTATTTGAATGTTATCATCGGATATATTCGGCTTATAGCCGCAAACGCAAACAAGTTGATTATTTTCTATTAAAAGATAATTCATTATTATTTCCTCCAAATAGCAAGCCAATTCACCTGAGAATTTGAACGCTGTTCGGTGTTATAGCAGGTTATTTTTACTCTGGATGACTCTTTTGCCCAGTAACAATATGTAGAATCGTTGTAATCAACATCTCCGCTGTAATGAAGCGCCCTGACAGAGGGAATAAATGCAACAAGGTTTGACATAGTGTAATTTGTAGGCGGATATGCATAGCTTGTAGTTCCTGTGTTATAACCGTAAGTAAAAACATACTGATTCGAGGATAAAACAAATGAACTTGCGTGATAGCTGTCAAGTGTATCTGCATCATAAGTATGGATTATTTGCACGCTTGAACCCGTTCCAATGTATAATTGTTTGGTATCCTCGCACCACAGGGGCATTCCGCTTGGAGCACTTGATGGTAAATCAGCTTTATTTCCTCGTCTTATTCTAATATTTGTACCCATTTATCAGAACAGCCCTCCGTCAAAATTGCCGTCAAACGGAGCAACAAAACCTACTCCGCTTTCATCCGGTAAAACCATAAGCAGCATACCGCCCTGACCCTCCAAACTTGGAAAATCGTCTAAATCACTCAAGGAACTCACAAAATCAGGTTTATTTTGCACATTAGACCAATCTACCAGTGTATCAAGGTTGTTAAATTCAGATATTTTAATCCAAGCAGAACCGTTATAAACATATTCCGCTCCGCCCCCTGAGCCTACTGTATCATCTGCGGAAGCATCAACAACAAAAGCGTGCAATCCGGCAAAAGCGTCAAGTGCATCACGTTCCGTTATATTTTCAACAACAGATGCTTCCTTAAAAGAATTAGGTATTTGAGAGTTTGGAATTTTTCCTGTTGTATCAAGTGTTGCAAGACCGTTTGCCTCGCCCTTTTGCATATCTATACGGCTGTCAACCTCCGAATCAAAATCCGTTATTTCGCTTGATTCGTGGCTGTGTTCACTTTCTGCTTTTTTGTCTAAATAATTTGAAAGCTGAGAAGAATTGGAAAATTCGGTCAAATCGGCTTCGCTTCCGTTTCCTATATAGAATTTTTTTGTGTCGGTTGTATATAATAATTCGCCCGCTTCCGCATCTTCGGGAAGATTTTCCGCTAACCCTCTTTTAATTTGTAATGTTCCCATTAATTATTC
>JAJQHF010000272.1 GCA_021199975.1 Candidatus Gastranaerophilales bacterium | reverse complement strand
CGATTTATATATGATAATTACGAATGAATCACAAAGTATAAAACTGGAAAAAATTATAAAAGATGCGTTTATATTTTTTATAATTCTTATAACAGGCTGTTTTATATTAATTTCATTACTTGCAAACGGTATTTCAAAACCTCTATTAAAAATGAATGAAACGGTATCAAAAATAGGTACCGGCGATTTATCGGGACGTTTGGAATATACAAAATATGATGAAATTAATCAGCTGGTACAATCTTATAATACAATGGTAAATTCTCTTCAAAAAATATATTCTTCGCTTGAAATGCAAGTACAGGACAGAACGAAAGAATTAAAAAATGCTTATGCTGAACTTCAAAATACGCAGGCAATGATGGTTCATTCGGAGAAGATGAAATCTTTAGGTGAGTTAGTGGCCGGAATTATGCATGAAATAAATAATCCTATTAATTTTATATATGGCAATATGACTCATTTAAGCAATTATTCAAATGACTTAATTCAAATTATAGAAGAATATACAAAATATAATGATTCGTTAAAACCGGAGCAAAAAGAAGATATCGATAAATTAAAAGAAGATATCGATTATGAATTTTTAAAATCGGATATGCCTGATTTAATAAAAAGCTGTAAAGAAGGTGCCGACAGGGCAAAAAATATAATTCAGGATTTAAAAAGCTTCTCAAGAATGGAGGAGGCTACCATTGTAGATGTGGATATTCCTCATGAAATAGATACAACGTTAAATATTCTTTATAATAAATTGAAAAATAAAGCAGAAATACATAAAGAATATCAAGAAAATTTGCCGAAAATAGAAGCCTTTGGCGGACAGTTAAATCAAGTATTTATGAATATTCTTGATAATGCAGCAGGTGCAATAAAAAATAAAGGTGATATTTGGATAAGACTTAATACCGATAAAAGCAAAACAAAATTGATAATTCAATTTGAAGATAACGGAGTCGGTATGGATGAAGAAACCGCAAGGAAAGTATTTGACCCGTTCTTCACAACAAAACCCGTAGGGCAGGGAACAGGTTTAGGAATGTCTATTACTCATAAAATTATAAAAAATCATCAAGGTGATATAAGAATACAATCACAACCGGGATTGGGAACAACTTTTATAATAACCCTTCCGATAAACATAGACAGAGAAAATTTAAATGCAAATTTAGTAAGCGGAGAAACGAATGGATAGATATAAAATTTTAATAGTGGATGATGAACCTGATAATTTGGCGCTTCTTTACCGAACATTAAGAGGCAAGTATGATATAGCCAAATCAACATCACCGTTAATGGCATTAGAAATGTTGAAACAAGAACATTTCCATTGTATTTTGTCCGATCATAAAATGCCTGAAATGGATGGTGTTGAATTTCTGAAAAGAACATGCGAAATATCCCCTGATACTATGCGCTTACTTGTAACCGCATATACGGATGCAGGTATATTAATTGATGCAATTAACTATGCAAAAATATACAGATACATAAAAAAACCGTATAATCCTGATGAATTGACCTTAATTGTTCAAAATGCGCTTGAGTATTGGCAGTTAAGATATGATAACGGCGCTTTGGTTAATGATTTAAAAGAATTGTTTTCGGGAACCGTTACGGCTATTGTTGAAGCATTGGATGCAAAAGATTCTTATACACTCGGCAGAAGCAAAAGAGTAACTTTTTATGCGGTTAAAATAGCAAAAGCCCTTCATTTAAGCAATACAACAACAGGTAAAATCGAGCTTGCAGGTTTGCTTCATGATATCGGAATGATTGGTGTATCTGATGATATATTGGCAAAAGTTGAAAAATTAAGCTATGACGAATATGAAGAAATAAAAAAACATGTTAATCACAGTGTTCGTATTTTAGACGATATAAAACAGTTAAAAGATGTGGTTGAAATTATAAAATATCACCACGAGTATTTTGACGGAAAAGGTTATCCTTATGGCAAAAAGGGAGAAGATATACCTATAGGCTCGAGAATTATTGCCGTATCAGATGCTTTTGACAGTATGGTTACACCAAAGGCATACAGAAATCAAGTTATGCCCGAGGAAGCTCTTGCTCAAATTAAGGCATTAGCAGGCAAGCAATTTGACCCTGTAGTGGTTGAAACTTTTGAGCAAATAATGCCTCAGGCAATTGCTGAAATAAAAGAACTTGAGAAAAAATCCCGAACCGTGCCGCCGACCACGCCTCTTTAATAAAATTTCTCTTTTTCTTTAACAGAAAATAAATAACAGATAATTAATTTGTGTTAATATAAAATAGTCTTATTTCAAATGAGGTTAATTTTATATGAGAATGTCAAGACTTTTTGTTCAAACACTTAGAGAGTATCCTGCTGATGCTGAAGTAATAAGCCATAAATTACTTGTAAGAGCGGGATATATCAGAAAACTTACCAACGGGGTATATAATTACTTGCCCTTAATGTGGAGAGTACTAAAAAAAATAGAAAATATAGTGCGTGAAGAAATGGATAAAGCAGGGGCACAGGAGCTTTTAATGCCGTTTGTTCAGCCTGCTGAGTTATGGCAGGAATCAGGAAGATGGGATGTATACGGAAAAGAATTAATGCGGCTTAAAGACAGACATTCAAGAGAAATGTGTCTTGGCCCTACTCATGAAGAAATAATTACTGCAATAGCAAGAGAAGGTATTCGCTCATATAAGCAGCTGCCTGTAAATCTTTATCAAATACAATCTAAATTCAGAGATGAGATAAGACCCCGTTTCGGGCTTCTTAGAGGACGTGAATTTATTATGAAAGATGCTTACAGCTTTGATATTGATGAAGAAGGGCTTGATAAATCATATAAAATAATGGAAAAAGCATATAAAAGAATTTTTGAAAGATGCGGGCTTGAAACAAAAATGGTTCAGTCTGATTCGGGTGCAATAGGCGGAAGCGTTTCTCATGAATTTATGGTGCTTGTTAATGAAAATGATGAAAATAATGCAGGGGAGAATGATGTATTTTATTGCACAAAATGCGGTTACAGCGCAAATTCAAACCATGCTGTATCAATCCTTAATGAAGCTGTTACGGATGGCGGTTTTACAAAAGCAGAAATTATAGATACTCCTGATACACATTCAATCGAAGAGTTATCAAATTTTTTACATATACCTCAAAGTGTTATTTGTAAGGCTTTAATATATGTTATTGACGGAAATTATGTTCTTGCTCTTATAAGAGGCGATAAAACAGTTGAAGAAACCAAACTTATGAATGCTTTTGCCGGAAACGATATAAGAATTGCAAGAAATGATGAAATGGATGAGATAATGCAGATAAGCGGTTTCAATGCAGTTGCAGGTTTTATAGGACCTAAAGGTTTAAAAAATATTGAAATAATTGCGGATGAAACTGTTAAAGATTTAAAGAACTTTGTAATCGGCTGTAATCAAACAGATAAGCATTTAATAGGCGCAAATTGGGGTGTTGATGTAGAACTCCCTGAAAAAATTGCAGATATAAGATTAGTTGAAGAAAATGATAAATGTGTGGATTGCGGCAATAAATTAAAAGTAACAAGAGGAATTGAAGTAGGTAATATCTTTAAATTGGGTACAAAATATTCAAAGGCAATGAATGCAACTTTCACAGATAAAGACGGACAGGAAAAGCCCTTTATTATGGGATGTTATGGTATTGGTGTTTCAAGAACGGCAGCGGCTGCAGTAGAAAGACATCATGATGAACACGGTATAATTTGGCCTTTATCAATTGCACCGTATACGGTTATAATTGTTCCCGTCAGCGATCAGGATGAAACTCAAATGAAAACAGCGGAAGAGTTGTATAATAAATTACTTGCTGCAAATGTTGAAGTTATAATTGATGACAGAAGCGAAAGAGCAGGAGTAAAACTAAAAGATGCTGATTTAATCGGTATCCCGTATAGAATTACCGTCGGTAAAACAATAAAAGACGGTCTTGTAGAATTTAAAACACGTGCAACGGGTGAAACGGAAACTATACCTCCTGATGAGGCATTAAAAAGAATTGAAATTTTAAGTTATTAAGAAACAACAAAACAAAGAAATAAAAATTATAGCTCCATTGTTTTTACGTAGTAAAAAACACAGGAGCTATAATTTTTATTTCTTTGTTTCGCTTTGGATTAATTTATATAATTTGAAATATTTCTTAATATAAAAAGTTTTTTTATCAAATTTTTTCGTTTAT